>RGHP01000190.1 GCA_010024125.1 Gammaproteobacteria bacterium
AACGCCCGGGACGCCTCACCGTTTCGGGCCATCGGGTAGCCGTCGAGGATCGTTGCTTGTGAGCCAGACCCACCGGGGACCGCAAAAAGAATCGACGTGATTGAGTTTGCCGTGTTGCTGACCGCCCAAACGCTCACGATAAGGCAGATGGCCTCGAACTTATCCAAGGTAAAAGCGAGAGGTAGTAAGAGAGCGATCGCGGTCTTTGAACCAATACCAGGAAGAGCGTCGAGGGTAGAACTGATGACGATACCGAGCATCATGTACAGGAACGCTGTTGGCTCTAAAATGTGTATTAAACCCGCCCAGACGGCGTCCCAGGTGCTCATTTTATGGTTGCTCTCCAGTGATAGATTTTAGGAGTCGCGTCACGTTATCCAGTGAGGTCACGTGGCCGTATTTGTGGTGCATGTCGAAAAGGTTAATCGCGTGACTGATCGGGTTCCGATCAAATACGCAGTCTTCGACGAGGACGGGCGGGAGGCCTCTTGAGTAGGCGTCGACAACGGACGCCCGAACACAGCCGCTCGTGCTTTCTCCACCAACAACGATTGAATCGATACCCTGGTCTTTGATAACGCTATCGAGCTCGGTTTGGAAGAAGACGCTGGCCCGGCTTTTTCGGATAAGAATATCCTCCTCGGACAATGGGAACTCACCATATATATCGTAGTCAGACTCGGTGATATTCTTTCGTTGTCTCTGGGTCGAGTGTGTCCCTGTGGAGTGAGCCTCCCAGTCCCTGGTGGTAAAAATAATTGGCAGCCCGTGACGGCGGAACAGGTTGATAAGGCTCTTTGTCGGTGCTATCGCCCGGTGCGCGTTTTCCCCACATCCCGACGGGTTTGTCTTGATAACTTCCGAGACAGGTCGATCGCCACCCTTATATGACAGGTTGTAGAGATCAATCAGCAATAAGCAAGGACGCGTCCCGATCTTTGGCTCGGAACGATAGTGCGCGTACATCGATTTGACGTCCGCCGTTATGTATTTTTCCCAAACACGCATCCAGTGCACTCCCTACACGAGCCCAGAATACATGGATGCACGTTTTTGTCAGTGGCCGAGCCAAATCGTTTTACTCTTTGGGGTCACTGAATTTTATGTGGTAGCTAGTGGTGGTGATGGTGATCGTGATCGTGATCATGGGAGTGTCCATGGTCATGAGAGTGCCCGTGAGCGATGTCAGCAGACACGTCTTGGTCGATTGAACGACCGACGCTTACTCCCTCCAAAAACTTTTGGATCCCGATCTGCTGAAGCGTCCCGTCGTCCAGTAAGACACCAGTCAAGACCCCAGAAAGGTAGGCGTGGATTTGGGCCATCTGGGCGATCGATTCAAGCTGCTCGCTTTCGTTCCGCCGTCTACTGACCGCGCTTCCCATCGCCATAAAGTGAGCCAAGAGTTCCTTGTTTGATGAGGCCAGATCAAGGTCGGCAATGTCCTGAGCCCAGGTGCCTGAGGAGGCGACACGTGGGGCGCCAATGTGTTTCTTTATCCCGTCGAGCAGCAGCTCGACGTGTTTTCCTGGATCGTAATCGTCTAAGTCACCACACATGTTTATCCTCTCCTAAATTACTCTGCTAATTTTGTTAGCGATGTCTATCATACGAGACGCGAAGGCGTACTCATTGTTGTACCAAGCACTAAGAAAAATCGTCGACCCATCGAGCACTCGGACCGATGTTCCATCGATCACACAACTTCGTGGGTCATTGACGTAGTCACTGCTGACCAAGGGCTCATTATCCACACCTAGAACGGTCGTGGCGATTCTGGTGCTTGCAAGGCAGTCCATAACAGCCCTTTCATCAATCCGATTATCGACCTCGAAGCTGCAAGTGACATAACTCGTGTGAGCGACGGGTGCCCTCACGGTTCTACCGATTAACCGACCCTCCAACTCCGGAAAGAATTTGTTGACCAGGCCCATGCTGTCGTGCGGCGCGGGGATCAGATTCGATCCAGACGCTCTGGACCAGCGGGGGGAGCGCTGCGCCCTGTCGAGACTCGGCTGCGTGTTTGTGACGCTGTGGACTGAAACAAAGGTCCCTTTTGTAATCGTAAAGTTTTCGGACAGACACGAGATTAATGGTATCAGGCAGTTGTTGAGGCATCCCGGATTGATGATGTTGCCGGGCAACTGGCGCTCAAAGTCGAGATCATTCACTCCGTATACCCAGACCGCTGTGTCTCTCGCTCGTTTTACTGCGTCGAGCGCCTGAGCGAACAGGTGATACCTTGTTCGTTTGCGCTCACTGCCCACGAGTGTCTCGGCCGACTGGTTAGATCCAGAGCAATCGATCACTAGGTCTGGGTTTGTTTCGTTGATCGCTAGAGCGACATCGGTGAACCATGGCACGTCGCTTTGATCCGTGACTTTAAGACAATCAGTGGCGTACCCAATTTTTGAAGTTGCAGGGCCGTACGTCGAGTCATGGTTTAGCAAGTAGCTAAACAGCTCCGGGTCTTGCGTCTGTTCCACCGTGCCGACCCAATCGAGACGAGGATCGTCTTGAGCCACTATTTCACGGGCGACCAGCTTACCGATTCGCCCCAACCCTATTAGAAGAACTTTCACTTTAAATTCTCAGACAAAACCACAACAGTTATCCCAGAAACTAATTCGTTTTTGGACACTTGTGAAGTGCGGTAGCAATATACCGACAAGTTAAAATATGTCTGGAGCAGACCATGAATGAACAATATGTGAACCAACTCGCCGAAAGCATGTTGTCTTTGATCAAACATGAGGACCCATCGGAGCAAAATATCGGTGTCCGTGGGACGGCTCTGATTAATGAATTCATCCGCAAGCCTGGGATTGAGGAGTCACTAGCGCAACTGGATGTAGAGAAAAAGGTGCGGTTGTGGGGAAGCAAAGGATCAGGTCTGCAGATTCTGTTTCATGGTGCAGATACACCAAAAAAGGGTTCCCCGCATGACCACGGACAGTCTTGGGCGCTCTACTTTCAAGTGATAGGGGTGACTGAGATGACAACATACGAGAGAACCGTTGGTGAACCCGGT
>RGHP01000020.1 GCA_010024125.1 Gammaproteobacteria bacterium
TCCAAATATCAGACGCGATCCCAGGGGCCATACCTGGAGCTGGCCCGCCTGAGTTTGCCACCAATATATCGACTCGGGGCAAACCTTCGATCAACTGACACAGTGATTGCCGAGAACTCGTGTCAAATAAATCACAGACGGCTGTGTCTGCAGATCCGCCATCGGCGATGATTCGCTGTTTCACATCATTCAAAACATCTTCGCGACGCGCCACAAGAATGACATGCGCACCTTCTTTCGCGAGCTGTAACGCTGTTGCTTCACCTAATCCTTGAGAGGCACCCATGACGACTGCCGTCCGCCCTTTTAACCCTAAATCCACATGTAATCCTTATTGTTGGTATGTATCTAATATGTACTCAGCGAACGCAAAACTTGCCGTAAAAGCTGGACTGATCGCATTCAAAATATGAATGATGCGCTCATCCGGAACGACGACAAAATCGTTGACCAAGTGTTGTGTCTTCGCATCAAATATCTGCGAACGAATACCGACTTTTGCAAGGCTACGCGCCAGGTTCTTTGGCTCCACACCTGTGACAATCTTCGATAACTCATCACAAACCCCTTCAAGACGCATCAATTTCATTTCGCGCATCGAGAGGGTTCGAAGACCATTGGTATTCTTCAAGAACTTCCAAATCAGTGAGGCACTTAACGACAGACCGTCGCGCAAGGTGACGCCTTGGAGGCCTTGGTAATTTTCGCGACCAATCACAGGCGTCGAACTCGGCCCAAAGTAGACATCGCCCGCTTGATTATGTGCTGTGTGCACACCCAGAAACGGTAGATTCAAATCGGGAACCGGGTAGACCAGACGCTGCATCACGAATTCGGGATCTGTATGTTTCCAATATTTGCCTTTGAACGGCTGGAAGCTATATTGCGTTTTCAAACCGGCTCGCGCTGCAACCTGATCTGCAAAGAGACCCGCCGCATTGATGACGGCACCCGCCTCAAACGTGCCCATCGACGTTTGCACTGTTCCACGGCGAGAGCCAATCGCCAATGCTGGAGTGCTGTAATGAATCACCCCACCGCTTCCGACTACATCTTTACGAACACGTTCAGCGACCTCTTTCGGATTCACGACCGATGTGATCGGGACATAGAGTGCTTGATCAAATTGAGCATTCACTCGTGGCTCGAGCTCCATCGCTTCTTGCCCGGTGACTTTATGAATTTCCACCCCATTAGCTACACCACGTTCCAACAACACATCCATCGAACCTAAGGACGATTCGGTTGGTGGAACAAGAAGCTTCCCACAACGGTCAATCCACAACTGATGGTCATCGACATAATCGAGCATTTTCTGAGAGCCGGATACGCACAGCCTGGCCCGCAAGCTCCCTTCGGCATAGTAGATACCTGAGTGAACGACTCCTGAATTCCGCCCTGTTCCATGCGCAACTGAGTTAGCCTCCTTCTCAAGAACAACCACTTTCGACTTCGGATGCCTTCGCAACCATTCCCGGGCGAGGGTCAATCCAATGATGCCTCCACCGATAATGAGGAAGTCGCAGGTCTTCATATCAAATTCATCCAATTCATTTTTTCAGCAAACCATAAAACCAGGGGGACTGAGATGATGGCGAGTACCGTCTGGATAGCAACGATTCCAGCCATCAGCGGCGCATCTCCACCCAACTGTCGGGCTAATATGAAGCTTGATGGAGCCGTCGAAACACACATTAATAAAAGTCCGACTAATAACCATTCAGAACTCAGCTCGAACCACAATCCCAGGCCGATAAACAACAACGGCTTCAAAACTAATTGAATAACAACCGCAAGTAACGCCAATCCAATCCCGCTACGAAGTGCATTCCATTGCAAACCAGCACCCAGACACAGCACGCCCATCGGTAAGGCGGCCTGACCCACCAGATCGAGGCCTGTCACTGGGAATACATAGGGGACACCAATAGCTCTGCCTAATCCACCCAAAACACAAGCCATGATGAGTGGATTCCTCAGAATTTCCCGGGTAACACGCTTCGATAATGTGCCGGGGTATCCGGCCGTCATGACAACAACACAACTAATATTTAAAACGACAATAAAAATCGCTGCGGCAATTCCCAAGTGAGGTAGAAGATTTGAGTCAAGGCCTACGATCAAGGCCATTGAAATAAACGTATTGAATCGGACTGATCCTTGATACAGCGAAGTAAAACTCGGATAGCTAGTGCCAAGTAACCTAAGTTTCCAAGCGATCACCAAAATAATTGAAATCAGTCCAAGCGTTCCGTACATCGAACCAACTAAAGCAGTCCAAGGAATCTCCAGTTTTGGCGCCTTAATGATCACGGCAGCCAACAGACTGGGCATCAACACCCAGTAAGAAACTCTCTCGAATCCACGCCAAACAACCTCTTCGATACCCACAAATCGCTTCAGACCAAAGCCGAGTGCGAGAATCCATGCAATTGGTAAGACGGCGTCCGCAATTAATCCAATCATTTAGTGCGCAACCTCTTTACGCGCTGATTGATGCATTCGGTAGGTAAAAAGACCAATCAACGCAATCAGAAGAACCGCACCTCCTATGAAATCATTCCGCCGAGGAACCTCGTCAACCAATAACCAGACAATTAAGGGGCCGATGAGTGTTTCTAGTAGCAGGTAAAGCCCGACCTCAGGCGCAGGTAAATATTTTGGAGCGATCGTAATCAGCATGAAAGATACTGAACAAACGACGCATGCGTTGATAGCCAGTAACCATACCGATTCGGTCGGAACCATAACTGACTCGACAACGAACCAGATAACACAAGCCGCCATAAGATTCGCCGACCCGTAGAGGGGCCAAATGTGATCTCGCGGATAGTGACGAGTCAAACTCAAGCCTAGCCCGGTCAGTCCGGGAACAAGTAAACAAGCCAGGTAACCCTCGATCGGCGTATCAACCGGGATAGACGAGCCTGATATCGAGGCACCCACGATACCCAAAAAAATTGCGACCCAAAGGGCTAGATCCGTGGCCTCACCGAACAAAACACGGCTCGCGAAAGCTGAAGCGAGGGGCGTCAATGCAACAAACACAAGCATCGTCGGAGCCCCTAGCAACGTGACACCAAAAACAAAAGACATTGACGAAACACCGAACGATGAGATGATTGCGACCGATATCTTGTTGTGGTGCGTCAACTGATAAAAAAATTCCGCCGGAGAGCGAATCAATGCCGCAACCCAAACAGCCAGGCAGATCCCCATCCCTCGCCAGAAAGAGATAACGTATGGGTCGCCGTCGATCAAACGTAGAAGACCCGAGTCTGGCGACAATACCAGCACCCCAATGATCATCAACAGCGTTCCGTAGGCGTATGTTGAGAGTGTTTTCATGGAATTAAAATCAATCCTGCCGCTGCAGTGAGCGCTACCGCCGTAAATCGGGACAGCCATTTCGAGCTCTCACCGTCTTCCAGTCGTGTTTGCAACCATCGACCACCAAAAGCGTACAGTCCGATCGCCGCAATCTCGATCAATAGAAATGTACCACCCATGATTGCGACTTGTGGGACTACAGGTTCGATTGGATCGATAAACTGTGGGAAAAAAGCGTAAAAAATCAGAATCAGTTTCGGATTTGTGAATGCAACCAGTGCTTCTGAGCGCGCCATCAACCACAAGGTCTTTTTGGCCTCTATTTGAGAGTTCGGCCTCACAACCGCATGTAATGATTGCCATGCCATCCAAAGAAGATAGGCTGCACCAATTATTCTAAGCCACTGAAACGCATTTGCGCTCAATGCCAGGAGCGCTTCAAGACCAAGCGCTAATAAAATCAGCATAACAACCATTGCAGGAAGTCGAGCTAAACCCGCAAGTGTTGCATGACGTGCTGTTGTTCGTGTGCCGTGTACAAGTGCTAGCAAATTATTCGGTCCGGGAAAGAAATTCATCCCGATGCACGCGGGTAGAAAAATCCACCATTGAGCCGCATTCATACCTTACCCCTATCCATCAGACGCGGGAGTGTACATCGGATGATTCAACGACGTTGGCAATTGTTTTTCGTTTTCTTGCTTTTCGTGCAAGGGAGTTTCGAGTCACATGCTCAGTCCGATGCGATCAGCCTCGAAGACGCACTCAAAACTCGTGGCACTGTCATGATGTTTCGACACGCGCTTGCCCCAGGATTTGGTGATCCTTCCAACTTCCGGGTCGATGACTGCAGCACACAGCGTAACCTCGATGCGCGAGGTCGAGAACAGTCCAAGACGATCGGCCTACAATTCAAGAAACTCGGATTTAGTTCTGATGTTGTCTACTCAAGCCCATGGTGTCGCTGTCTTGAGACTGCCCAACTGATGGACATTGGACCGGTCAATTCTTTCGATGGACTGGGTTCTTTTTTTGAAGGCCATGTCGACCGCAGCCAAACGTTAAGACGACTGAACTCACAACTAGAAGCGATAGCTAAAGCCCAAGACAAACCCGTGGTCATGGTGACTCATCAAGTCGTCATTAGCGCCGTTACCCGAATGGGTACTTCCTCAGGTGAAGCAATCTTGTATGATCCAACGAGCAATCAATCTCGACGGATAAAACTAAGTACGAATGACTGACCAGATTCATACAGATACTCTAATCGTTGGGGCCGGCAGTGCTGGCTGCGTTTTAGCCAATCGGTTGTCAAAAAATCCTGACCATCAAGTCGTTCTCGTTGAAGCAGGCGGGAAAGACTCATGGCACTGGATCCACATCCCTGTGGGCTATTTGTACACCATGGGTAATCCAAAAACAGATTGGTGCTACAAAACAACACCGCAAACAGGACTCAACGGACGCAGCCTCGCCTATCCACGCGGTCGCGTTCTCGGTGGCTGTTCGAGCATCAATGGCATGATTTACATGCGCGGGCAAAATGCTGACTATGAGTCCTGGGGTGAGGGTTGGTCTTGGGATGATGTACTCCCCTATTACAAGCGTTCTGAAAATTATCATCGTGGCAGCGACGCCTATCATTCCGATGAAGGCGAGTTATTAGTCCAAGAACAGCGTCTTAAGTGGGACATTCTCGAGACATTCAAGAAGGTCTGTGAAGATTCTGGATTCACCGATCGACCTGATTTTAACCAGGGTGACAATAGTGGTGTCGGATACTTTGAAGTGAACCAGAAAAACGGGGTTCGTTTCTCATCCTCTCGCGCGTTCCTACACCCTGTTATGCATCGCTCCAACCTCACGGTAATGACCAAGACACTCAGTGAGCAACTCATCTTTGACGGTGAACGCTGTGTTGGCATGGATGGTACGCACCGTGGCAAACCCGTCTCAATACGCGCCGGTCGAGTGATCCTGGCCGCCGGTGCAATCGGGTCACCAGCCCTCCTTGAACGCTCAGGTATCGGTTCTGAGGAGGTCTTGAAACCCCTCGGTATCGATGTCAAAACAAGGCTTCCGGGCGTCGGAGAAAATCTCCAAGATCACCTCCAAGTCAGGCTGCAATACAGACTCGAGCGCGGGGATACCCTGAACCAACGCGCGAACTCTTGGATTGGTCGAATTAAGATGGGATTGCAGTACGCCTATAACCAGTCTGGTCCACTATCGATGGCGCCGAGCCAGCTGGGCGCGTTCTTTAAGTCGAGCGACGACGTTGATCGTGCCGACCTCGAGTTTCACATCCAGCCGATGAGCGCAGATAAATTAGGTACCGAGCTACACCCGTTCCCTGGCATGACAGCAAGCGTCTGCCAATTACGCCCCAATAGCCGCGGGACAAGCCACATCAGCGGGACCAAGGCAAGCAATGCCCCGACCATTGACCCTCGCTACTTCGCCGACGCGTACGACCGTGAGGTGGTTTGTAAAGCCATCGAGAAAACTCGCGCTTTGATGGATCATCCGTTACTGAAAGAGTTCGCGCCAAGCGAGCATAAGCCAGGACGAACACAGCAGACACCCGAGGACCTTATTCAAGCAGCTGGCGATGTTGCAACCACGATATTCCACCCCGTTGGTACAGCAAAAATGGGACCTGACTCTGATCCGATGGCCGTAGTCTCGGACAAACTCGAGGTTCACGGAGTCAGTGGTCTCTATGTGGCCGACGCATCAATTATGCCGACGATCACTAGCGGCAACACTCATGCGCCAGCGGTGATGATCGCAGAAAGACTATCGGAGTGGCTTAACTAGGTAGTAACACTTACAACCCTAGAGCTGTCAGTCTCTGGTCAAGTCTTGGGAACACCCGTCGTGCGTTTCCTTCAAACAGTTTGTAGCGATCGTCTTCACTCAGATCCAGCTGATCGACATATTTCTTCGTATCATCAAAATACTGGCCAGTGTTCGGATCGATGCCTTTGACCGCCCCCAACATCTCTGAACCGAACAGAACGTTATCGGTTCCGATCACTGACAACAAAAGCTCAACCCCTGGCTTATGATAGACGCAGGTATCAAAGAAAACATTTTTCATGATGTATTCAGACGGCTCCGGCTTGCCGAGCATCTGAGCGAGCCCCCGATACCGACCCCAGTGATATGGGATAGCTCCACCGCCGTGCGGTATGATGAAACGCAAGCTTGGGAACGTTGCAAACAAATCGCCCTGTATAAGCTGCATAAACGCAGATGTGTCTGCATTAATATAGTGAGCCCCTGTCGTATGATGACACTCGTTGCATGATCCCGAAACGTGGATCATCGCAGGGACATCAAGCTCCGCCATTACCTCATACAGCGGATACCAATAAGGATCTGTCAAAGGCTTACCAGTCCAGTGACCACCAGATGGATCAGGATTTAAGTTGAATCCCACGAAACCCATATCAACGCATCGACGTAACTCATCGATCGCTGGCTGGAGCGTCTGATTATCCTGTTGAGGTAACTGACACCCGGGTGCAAAGTTCTCTGGAAAAAGCTCACAGACCCGATGTATGAGATCGTTCGACTCTTTCGCCCACGCAATTGATGTCTGGAGATCACCTTGGTGTTGACCCATAGCCGAGGCCTTCGGTGAGAATATGGTTAAGTCACCACCTCGCTCTTTTATCAGTTTCAGCTGATTATTGACGATCGAATCAATAATCTCATCGTCCGACACTGAAGCCATCTTCACGATGGACGTGTCCTTACCTTCTGAAAATAGCCGAAGTTGCTCGTCTCGATACGCCTGTAGCTTCGGCGAGGCCGTTGTGTAGTGTCCGTGGCAATCAATAATCATGGTCAGTCCCCCGCTGAGTTAATCTCTTGTCGTTTTCTCTTCGTCATAGGTCACGTATTGAAGGCCCATATCGTGGAGCCGCTGCCTCATATTATTCATATCAAGCCCCAGCGTTCCGTCTCGATACTTCGAACGAATACCAGCCTCTTTTTCCTCTCGAGCTTCGGATTTCTGAGCTACAGACTCCAGCTCATGCCTCCTGACGACCACGACGCCATCATCGTCACCAATAATCAAGTCGCTCGGGTTAATCACCTGCCCACCACACACCACGGGGACATTAACATCGCCAAGGGTTTCCTTGACCGTACCCTGTGCCGAAATACATCGGCTGAACACGGGTAGGTTCATCTGTTTCAAATCTGCGAGGTCTCGGACACCTGAATCAATCACCAGACCGGCAATACCGCGGGCCTGCATGAGGGTCGCAAGGAGGTCCCCAAAATAGCCACAGTCGGACCGAGAGTTAACCGCAACGACCATTACATCACCGGGCTGACATTGTTCCATTGCGACGTGAATCATGACATTGTCCCCAGGGGTCGCGAACACTGTAACCGCGCGGCCAACCAGCTTCAGTCCGTCCTGAATTGGGCGGATCTCTGGACTCAGTAACCCAACACGGCCTTGAGCCTCATGGACTGTTGCAACACTCAGGTTTTTATATCTCTCGATCGTTTCGGTCGGGATGGTTGGTATCCCGGTGACTACTTTTGGCATATCTCAGCCTCCACTTGTTTTTCTGATTGCGCCGTTAAAATCTGTTGATGTAGATCATCGATCATGATTTGAGTTATCTCTCTTCCGATAACCACTAGCACGCTAGCCTGTGGCCACTCCAAGTCGTCATAATCAAAGGTCACTTGTTTCCGGACACCCTGTACGACCATGAGCCTGTCAGAGTTATTGGTGTGGACAGAACCCTTCAGTCGAAGCAAGTCCAGTTCGGGCGACTCTATCCACGCATCCAGTAGCTCGGAAAACAGGGATTCGTCAACCGAACCATTCCATCGGATCGTATGTGTCGTAAAACCATGGGTTTCGTGGGCATGATCACTTGTCGAAAAAACGGCGCCAGCACCCTGTATCTGGTAAGCCAGTGATCCAAAAAAAATGTCTATCGCAATTGATTTATCGTCCCGCAGCGATACCACCTGAATGTCGGCGATCGGGTTCAGTGAGCCAACTTCCATCACCAAAGTATCAATGTCTGCATCAGGAAGGTTGTATCTATTAACCACAACACAAGACGCGGAAGCCAGCTGCTGTGGTGCAGGGTTTTGCGTCATCAGCCAGTCAAAGTTGTTCCTTGCATCGACCACGCAGACCACTGAATTCAGCACGTAGGAATTATAAAGAAACGAGCTGCTTTCGAAGAGTGTGACGAGCTCAGCTGGATCCGAAATCCCACTGGTTTCTATCCACACCTTTTTTTTATCCGGGAATAGCCTAGGAATCTCATGCAGGGTTTTCAGGAGATCATCTTTGACTGAGCAACAGATACACCCTCCGTCCATAGCCTGATAGGAGGCGCCGGTGGAACCAATCTGGATTGAATCGAAAGAGGCTTCACCAAAATCGTTCACGATCAGGACGACATCTCTCATCGCGCCCGATTGAATCAGACCAAGCGCCAGGGTGGTTTTCCCGGCGCCCAAAAAGCCCGTGACGATACTAACCTGACGGATCAATCAACTGTCCCGTGCGGTAAGAGTGATACGTGGACCACATCATTACTGATCTCACCTGCGACTGCTCGTACCGCCGTATCAGCCTCCTCAAGCGGATAGGTGTGCGTTGTGACGAGATCAAGAGGGAAGCGGTCCGAGGCAAGCTGTTCTAAGGCAAGCTCACAGGACCGGTAGCCGTGGCCCCTCGCGCTCTTGAAAGTGACGTACTTCACTGTCGCCTTACCGATCGGGAAGTTAGGAAACTCAGCCAACTCTCCCTGCAAAAGGATCGTGCCCCCTTTGCGTTTTAGCGCCTCTACACCAAGCATCACAGGAATCGTGCCCGCGCCCGAGGTGCAGTCAAGGGACACATCTACACCTATGCCACCCGTGATTTCCATGATGCGCTCGAGCGGATCCTCTTCGCTGACGTTGATCGTGAAATCAGCACCCAACTGTTTAGCAACCTCCAACCGCTTCACGTCTTTAGCTGTCCCAGTGACGATAATGCAAGAGGCCCCAGCCTGTTTGCAGGCAACTGTCTGTGCCATTCCTTGCTGGCCTGGACCTTGAATTAAAACCGACGAATTGTACCCTACCCCACAGTCGAACAGTGCCCACTCAATACCATTTGCCATCGGTGTAACGATCCCTGCCAGTTCAGGGCTGACGCCTTGAGGGACCTTGTGTAAGACCGCATTCCACGGGAGATACATATACTCTGCGAAGCCACCCCAAAGGTGCGGCGCAGACTCACATGACGTGTAGCCGTAGCGAATCGCGTTAGGGTTGTGCCTCCAGTCGGTTGACGCGCAGTGCCTGTATTCGCCTTTATGGCACCACTCACACTGCATACAGGTCACGTAATGCTCTACAAAGACTAGGTCACCTTCTTTGACTCCCTGACGCTCTTGAAACAGCTTACCGGCCTTGGCGATGTAACCAATGTTTTCGTGCCCCATGATGACCTGCTCGTCTTTCTGAGGTTTCTTGTACATTTTGACGTCTGTGCCACAGATACCCGCGACGACTACCTTCAATAGCGCAGCATCATCAGGTACGTCGGGCATCGGGTACTCTCGCATCTCCATCTTCGACGCACCAACCCGAACCATTGCCTTAACCATCTCCGACATATCACTCTCCTCATGTTGAAGTCACAGTGTACCGGCAGAATTTTGTGGAGCTATATCCAATTCGGAACCACCGCAAAACAAACTTGATTGAGCCCAACACTCGCATCTGGTCGAGCAAACTGAAACGATAGAACAATGAGAAGCACGCTCAGGCAAAGATCGGAAGTACGCAGGTTAGAAGCTCTTGTAACGCAACGATTTGAGCTGCCAGAAAATACGATGCTCTCGGTCGAAGAGCACTGGCCCCGCGATCCGGGATTCCCAACCCGCATGAGCGTCGTTTCTTTTTGGCTCGACGGAGTCCGTCACGGATTCACCGTATTCAAGCGGCTGGATCTGGTTAACGAGACCGACCTACCTCCGAGGTGGATGAGAACCCGCCTCGTGAGGTTCGAGCCCATGGGATGTAGCTGTTGCTAAGAAATAACAATAAATAAGGAGACTGAGGATGAGTCTTAAAGCTGTGTCACGAACCCAGGGTGCTAACCGGGACATCAAAAGTGGGGGAATCAAGCCCCACGGGTTTGAGCTAGAGTTCGAAGAGTGGCCTGTGCTCGTTAAGGCGTTTCGAGCGATGGTTCGCGAGCAAGCGTTCGATGTTTGCGAGATGGCTCTGACCACATATATCTGCGCCAGGCAACATGGTGTACCGCTGATTGGTATCCCTATTTTTCTTGTCAGGGGATTCCATCACGACAAGATCACGGTCCGTTCCGACAGCAGCATCCGAAGCGTCGAGGACCTCGCGGGATCGAACATTGGTGTGAACCGAGGATACACAGTCACGACCGGTGTTTGGGCGAGGACAATCTTAGACAGGGAGGGTCTAGATCTCAACGATGTCACTTGGGTCAGGTCGAGTGACGAGCATGTTGAAGCCTATGAGCCTCCGAAAAACGTTGAGCTGATTCCAGAAGGGAAATCTCTTGAAGAGATGCTTCTTAACGGTGAACTGAGTGCGGTAGCGGGTATGGCGCCAGGTGAGTTTCAGAGTGATGCCGTTAAGGCCTTACTACCGGACCCAGATGAGTCTGCTCTCAGGGCGCTTGACAGGAGTGGTTTCTACCCAATTAACCACCTGATTGTCGTGACAGAATCAATCGTGGAGAAGCACCCGGAATTACCGGTCGCCCTATTTGAATGCTTTACCGAACAAAAGAAACAATACTTAAAGCGTCTCTCAAACCAGAGTGTCTCGGACGACGACGAAATCGATGCCAGAAACCGTAAGCTACAACTAATGGGTTTTGATCCCTTACCTTACGGGATCGCACCGAACGAGCAGGTCCTCAACGAACTGATTGAATCAGGTCTCCGGCAACAGATTCTTTCCCCCACCAGCGGTTGGGAAGACTACTTTTGCAGATCGACACTCGATCTGACGGGTTAAAGCGAATACAGGTCATCAAAAAAGGTGAACACAGTGTCACTCGTTTGTGCGCCTGTCGGCAGATCCAAAAAAATCGCTTGAGAAATACATTCTCTGACGAAGTGAGCCGCCGAACGTGCGTGGCTGTCATCGTCACCCGGAACGATTCCCACCGGCGCCTTGATATCCATCAGTTGCTCTGGGTTCGGTCCGGGCGCGCTGTCGCAGTCGAACATCGCACGGTAGCTTGCCTGCACAAGTCTCGCGTAGTCAGTCTCGTCGCATGCATTCAAGGAGTCCAAAAGCCCGGCGTCGATGCGAAGCGACCCGCCCCACGGTCCGAGTGTTGAATCTTTGGCGAATCCAACACGACTGGTAAGCGCCTTTTCAATCAACGCATCTTTCCCGTGCTCAGTGACCCACCCAAGGTGGGTCGCAAAACGTCCAAAGTTTCGCATTCGATACCTGGCGCCGCCGACCGGCCAAACGAGATTAAGGCTGAGAGTTATCGTTGGGTAAAGTCTTGCGAACTCTGCCGCCGGTGCGCAACCCAGACAACCACCAATGACGTGTGCCGACTCGTATCCGAGTTGCTCCATCACGACCTTTCCATGGCGGGCCATGCCACTAAAATCGAGTATCTCCAGACGACCGCCAGACTCACCACACTCACGCCGATCGAACAGAATACAGGTGAAGCGCTCGGTCAGATAACTCATGATATCTATCTTTTTGTAGACTCCCAGCTCGCTCCATTTCTCTAGGGTCGCGTCAAATCCTCCCGGAGAAAACATCAACAGAGGCTCGCCGCGACCAACAACAGACACCCGCGTCGGTATCCCATCTGCCATTACTGTTTCGGTTTTGTTTTCAGTCATCACTTTCTACCGATACCACCCTTGATTTGTTGGCCAGAGCGCACGTCACTGATCAACTCTGTCACAGCGTCGCGGCAGGTTTGCGCGACGTAGGCGTATGCGCTCGGAGGGTTATCAAGAAACTTCGTCCCGTACCCGACCGCAGCGTGGAACATTCGTATCCGACCATCAAGCCAAGGACCACCGCCCATTCCGCCAATGACCGGGATACTGACTGCATCTGTAATCGCTTTACCAATCACTGGACCCGCGTTGGTGAGATCGATCATCGCTGCGCCAGCCTGCTCACAGATTTGAGCCTCCTCAATGAGCTTCCCCATCATCTCATCAGGAACCAGACTCTCTGGCTGCTGAAGATCACTGATACTGATTCCGTATTTTGAGCCAGACTGGGGACTCAACCCCATCTGCGCGAAAACAGGTATACCGGCTTTTGTCACCGCAGTCACTGCGTCTGGGAAGTCCGGTGCAGCATCGATCTTGACTAAGTCGGCTCCACCCTCCTGCACCAGCCGAATCGCAGCGCGCACTCCATCTCTTGGGTCAATCTGAATGGGTCCGTAGGGGATGTCAGCGCAGATAAGCGCACCGGGCGCGCCCCGCCTAACTGCTTTCACCGCCACCAAAAAATCGTCGAGCGTGATCTCAAGATTGTTCGATTGGCCCCAAAGATTGACACCCACCGAGTCACCAACAATCAGGAAATCAGCACCACACTGGTGCGCGATGTGGGCGGTAGGTGCGTCCCAGACCACCAGTGCTACAGATTTTTCACCTGCTTGTTTCATCGCTTGGATCTGGTTGACGTTCATAACAACTCCTTAAAAGCTATGGTTAGCCAAATCGGTCATAAAATACTTGATCAGATGGTACGCGGTAATAACGAACAATTTCCTGTTCTACGGCGCCGGCCATCAAAGGCGGTCCAGCGAAATACAAGTCAACCTCTCTCAAGCCTTCGCCTAACCGCTGTTTTGCCAGATCATGCACAAAGCCTTCAAAGACATTGATGGCGCCAGCGTCAGCAACATCACTCAAGGCGGCCTCATACTTGATCCAATCACCATACCCAGACATGCCGGACAAAAACTGCTCGCCCGCGATATCTTGAGCCGCTCGACCACCATAAAAGAAAGAGATTTTCTCCGTCGACCGAGAGCTAGACGCGGCATCGATCGCTCTCGCGATAGAAACCATCGGCGACAGGCCCGAGCCTCCCGCAATGAGCACAATATCGCGCCCTCGGAAACCACGGAAATAACGAACCTCATCCTGCTCGTCACTAGGCAGTTGAATAAACCCACCTTGCCGAAAACGTAGCAGCGCCTGTGTCATCGTGTCCACGTAGTCATCATGCTCCCCTACCGGGAAAGCCGCAACCTCTTCAATAACTTCTCTCGCCCAACGCGTGTCAGGAGCCCAGACTTTACCACTGGCAAACATATCTGCCACAGCGTTTACACGAACGTGTTTATCGTTACCCCGTGACGGGCTAAATTCCTGTATAGGCACACTCATGCGAAACAATTCTTGTATTAATGGAGCGCCTGCGGCTTTCTTTTCAATTAATACAATATCAGGTTCATACTCTTTATACATTTCCAAAGCACGGCGTTTTAAATCAGGAAAATTAAGACGTGCTTTAAATGCGTCTATTAAGATTATATTA
>RGHP01000191.1 GCA_010024125.1 Gammaproteobacteria bacterium
AACCACCTAGAAACGCTAGGGCGCGTTTAAATGCAACTTCAGCTGATGGTTGATGGTACCGATCTTCACGCGTGTCGTTGAAAAAAGCGTGCCCAGCGCCCTCATAGACGAACGCCTCGTGGGAGATGGCAGCGTTCTCCAGCGCTTTAATGTAGTCATCCCGACCCGCGTTAATCCGATCATCATTCTCTGCGTAGTGCAGTTGCAGTGACGCGCTAATGTTCTGAATCAAAGACGGATCGGGAGCTGTCCCGTAAAACATGACCGCCTTCTTGAGCTCGTTGATTTGAGTCGCGCAGTGGTTTACGACCCCGCCGCCCCAACAAAAACCGAGTATCGATTGGTTGTTGATTTGTGTAAGTGTCGTCAAGCTGTCGAGCCAATACCGACTGATCTCAGTCACCTGTTCACGTGACACGTCCTTGATCTTCGCAATATTCGTGTCAACGTCTGCGACCGAGCCACCGACAGGGGATAGGTAGTCTGGTGCGGCCACGGCGAAACCTTCAATTGCGAACCGATTTGCTACGTCACGTATGTGGTCATCTAGGCCCCGATTTTCATGAACGATCACGAGACAACCTCTAGGTGACTCTGGTATGGATAGGTGGGCTTTGAGTTCCATGTTTTTTCCTCTAAACGTTAGTCAATAAGTGCGTCACGAACCCTGCAACGAATGGTATAGGTGCCGCGACTACGCAGCGAATCATCAGAAAGCGAGGCCCAGCGAGATGAGTCTCATAAATCAGAATCCTGTGAATCGCAAAGATACACCACGCCGTTATGAATGCCACCAGGGCGGCCGGCGCTGCGCCAGAACCAGCCAATGTAGCTGCCGTCGTGAATGCGACCGCCGGTCCTGCTGGAACAAGCATTCCGGCGAAACCACCGTAAAATATTGGTGTCCATCCCGCGTCCTTTCCGAGGTGCGTTGATATCATCTCTGACGGGATTATCTGTAGTAGAAAGCCCGTGCCAATGACCACGAGAATCATTCGCGGAAGAAACTGGGCGATTTGTTGTTTGAAGCGCTCATAGGCCCGCTCAACTGAGCCATCGTTCCGCCGCTTTGCGACATATCCTAGACCCAGTAATAGTGCGACGAGTAGCAGTAAAGAGGGGCTTAGCATGGCCGCTTTTCGTCCTCATACTTACCAAAGATCCAGGCAGCCAAAAGCCCCGCGAACGCGGGTAGCCAGAAGCCTGATATAAAGCGGAGCCCGGCCTGCTCGGTTCCCATTAACGGAATATCCCATATCAGAATACGTTGGACCCCTAGCATGGACCAGGCGGTGATGTACGTAATTCCTATTAAGTAACCGAGCCCACTGCTCAAAAACATGTTGAGAATCGAGAACGAGCTGGAGGGTCCGCCGGGCGTCACTGCACCGAGTATCGTCGCGTAGACAACCTTCACCCAGCCCCTGCGTTTCTGAATCGTTTTCTTGAGCTTCTCTGGGTCTAGCAATACCCACAGTAATGACGCCACACCGAGCGCCATAGTGATTCTGGGTAGCATCCCCAAAAGCATTTCTTCTTGCACCGCGAGAGCGGCAAGGAAACCGTCTTGACCTTTGAGGTGATAGCAATAGTAGGCGCCGAAAACACAAAAAGCGGAGTAGGCGGCCAGCTCGATCGTTCTTTTCTTTGATCTCTTTTTCTTGGGCTCTGTGGTGCTCATGGTTTCTAAAGTGAGGTAGTTCCTGAAGTTAAATTTGTTTACTAGGTATACTCTTTAATTGATGATCGTTCACTTCCAAAGTGAAAAGATTTTGTTATGGGGCTAGGTGTCATTTGTTAGCAGAGCTAGGGGCGGACATGTCGTAACATCTGTCCGCTAATTAGGAGAACTGTATGTCTGAAAAAACTGACTTGGTTGCTGGTGGTTCCGACGGAGAAGTCGTCTGGGAACGGTGGCAGAAAAAACGAGTTTTCGTGAGGGCGCTTGAAGGCACCTACGGAGAGCTAATGTCAGAGCTATTTAATCAGCCGAGGGTCTACCGTACGCCTGACATGAAATGGAAAGGTGGCCCACAAAACTACGGTAAGAAGGTTATTAACCCGCAAGCGGCTAAGGTTGCCCAGTCCATTGAGACTCACATCGACGTTTATGCACCAGGTGGCTATGGTCAGAAGCACGGTCATATGAACTCTGCAGTCTTTTTCGTTCTGAAGGGTAAGGGCCACGACGTCCATGACGGGCGTCGGATCGACTGGGAAGCGGGGGACGCGCTGATTGTAGAAAACGGCTGTGTCCACCAGCACTTCAACGACGATCCAGACGAAGAGGGTATCGTTCTTATTATGAAAGCGAAGCCACTGTTCCTCTTCATGCATATGATCTTCCAGAAGATGGTTGATTATCCGCCGACGACCCCGGTACCGGGGCACGAAGATTACGCGCCACCAACCACGATTTGATTAGGAGTTTCTGTATGTTTGTTGATCCTACCGAGAGAGCTCGCGCAAAGAATGACTCGATGTCTGCGGATTTTTATAGTCAGGCCCTCGAGGCGTCAAAAGAGTTCCGTAAAGAGTATGTAACCCGTAAAAATATCGTGAAATCGAACGAGATGCCGATGGAGCGTTCGGCTGACGGGCTTATAAAGCACATTATCCGAGAAGAAATGAACACTAAAGAGTGTTGTCTCGATCTCTACATGCAATTTATTGAGCCAGGTAAAGCGACGGGTACGAGCCGTCATCTATCGGAAGAAGTCGCTTTCGTTATTGAAGGCGAGGGCTACGACCATCACTTTGACGTCAACTTTCATTGCGCCGATGAATTCATCTGGGAGTGGGAGACGACACCGAAGGTATTCGAATGGAAGGCCGGTGACTTCATTTATATTCCACCATACTGTGCCCACAAGCGGTTCAATACCTCAGACACAGAGGCGCGGATTGTGGTTATGAACAGCCGGATGACTCGGCTGATGGGGTTTGACTGGTTTGATCAGTTGGAGCCCGCTGAGGGATTTGAAGACTGCTGGGTACCGCCAGAAGATTGATGTAGAGATGGAGTTGTTGG
>RGHP01000192.1 GCA_010024125.1 Gammaproteobacteria bacterium
CCGCGGCAGCAATATGTCCTGAGTGCAGTGCATCAATCAATGCTTTCTCATCAACTAGGCGCCCACGCGCAGTATTCACAAAAACAACACCTGGCTTCATCCATCCAATAGATTCAGCGTTAATCAGGTTGTCAGTCTCTGGGGTTGCAGGGCAGTTGAGTGAAATCATGTCGACCGTCTCAAACAGGGACTTGACCGTCGGATGGTAAATTGCACCCTGCTCTAACTCTGCTGGCAGTTGGCTTCGGTTGGTGTAATGAATTTCCATATCAAATCCGCGCGCACGCTTCGCCACTGTTTGACCAACGCGACCCATGCCAACGATTCCAAGCTTTTTGGAGCTGACCTGAATGCCATTCATTTCCACAGGGGCCCAATGCTTCCATGTACCAAGCCGCAGCATCTGGTCACCCTCGTAGGCACGGCGACTCGCTCCCAGCAGTAAAAGCATCGCAATCTCAGCGGTCGCATCAGACAAGACATCTGGGGTGTTTGTTACGACGATTCCACGCTCTTGTAATGCCGCTAAATCGCAATGATCTACGCCGACAGAGTAGTTGGCGACAATTTTAAGCCGATCAGACAAACTGACCACAACATCACTCGACAAAATCTCAGAATGACAAATCATGAGTGCATCGGACTCAAAGCTGCGTGCGACAATTTCATCTGCTGTCATGATGTGATCGTCTTCATTGAGCCACACCGAATAGCTCGCTCGAGCTCGCGTTACTACAGGATCTACTAATAATCTCGTGATACTCAAATCTGCCATCTAAATTCTCCTCAAGTTACCTGAGGCACATTGGCGTTTTCGGAAACACTTTTCAATATGAAAGTGGTCTGGTCAGTTTTTTCGCAAAAACCTTGCAAGATGACTGAGAAGTCATCACTATTTAAAACTCCACGGATGGAAATAAACAGCGCTCTGCTTTTGCAGAAAAGGATAAGCGCGCAAATAACAGATAAAAATAAGGTAGTCCGATGAGCAAAAAACTCGATCGCCGTTCATTCCTCAAGGGAGCTACGGCAACAGCAGCGGCCTCCAGCCTCGGTTTCCCAGCACTTGTCAACGCCGGTGGTCACGGTGGTACAACTCTTAAAGTGCAGGCAGCTTGGGGTGGCGGTATTTTCCTCGAGAACGCGCAGGCATATGTCGACCGCGTTCACGCAATGGCAGGCAAGGATCTGAAGATCGATCTTCTCCCTGTGAACTCAGTTGTTAAAACGTCTCAGATGCAAGACGCGGTTCACCGCGGCGTGCTAGACGGTTGCCACTACGTACCTGCTTATTGGTACTCAAAGTCCAAGACAGCGTCTCTGTTTGGTACTGGCCCTTGCTTCGGCTGGTCATCTCAGGAAGTGTTGGGATGGTGTCACTACGGCGGCGGTATGGAACTGTTTAATGAACTGATGGGCTCACTCGGCCTGAACATCGTTTCATTCTTCAACAGCCCGATGCCAGCGCAGCCAATGGGATGGTTTAAAGAAGAGATTAAAGACGCGTCTCAGATGAATGGCCTGAAGTACCGTACGGTTGGTCTGGCAGCCGACGTTCTCCTAGAAATGGGAATGTCAGTTGTTCAGTTGCCAGGCGGTGAAATCCAGCCGGCGATGAAGTCTGGTCTGATCGACGCTGCGGAATTTAACAACCCAACCTCAGACAAAGACTTCGGTATGCAAGACGTATCCAAGCACTATCACTTGGGTTCTTTCCACCAGTCTCAGGAATTCTTCGAGATTTCGTTCAACAAGAAGAAGTACGACGCTCTTCCAGCGGAGCTTCAGGCGATCCTGAAGTACGCTTCCGAGGCGGAGAACTCAAACTTCTACTGGCACAACACCAACCGTTACGCTGACGACCTAGACAATCTGCGTAATATGGGTGTCAACGTGTATCGTACCCCTGACTCTGTAATGAAAGAGCAGCTGAAGGCATGGGACATCGTTGTGGACCGCCTGAACGCCGAAGATCCGTTCTTTAAGAAGGTTATCGACTCGCAGAAGGCTTACGCTAAGCGTGTCATGGGTTACTTGAACCTGAACCAGCCTGACTATCGGATGGCATACAACCACTACTTCGGATAATTTTAACCGAAGCGGAAAAGATACTCGGGCGCTCGTCCGAGTATCTTTTTTTTTGGATAATCTCATTCAAAAGTATTACACTCCCGAGCCTCTCGGAGTAACCCCTAGCTAATGCCGCAGGATGCCGCGTTAGGGTTTTTAGGCATGACGCCTTTTTTTGGAGCAAACTAATCGTGGACCGTTTTGTTTACACGATCGAGGGTCTCAACGTATGGGTTGGGAGAGCATTCGGTTGGTGTATTTTGATTTTGACACTCTCGGTGTCTTATGAAGTGTTCGTGCGCTACGTACTGAACGCCCCGACCGTGTGGTCGATGGATATGATGATCCAGATGTATGGGGCACTATTCCTGATGGCCGGGCCCTACGCACTAGCCCAGGACGCTCACGTCCGCGGCGACTTCCTGTACCGACTACTACCCGCCAAAACACAAGGTAAAATCGACTTGATCCTGTATGTTTTATTCTTCTTCCCCGGAATGATGGCTCTGTTTTGGTTCGGAGCCGAGGTCGCCGCAGACAGCTGGCGGTACAAAGAAGTAAGTTGGAACAGCCCGGCCAGGATCCAGATTTACTTCTTTAAGACACTGATTCCAATCGCTGGGTTCCTTTTGATCCTGCAAGGCATGGCCGAGATTTGCCGCTGTATTCGTGCGATCAAGGATAACGAATGGATGGCTCGACTGAGCGATGTCAAAGAGACCGAGCAGTTGTTGATGGAAGAAGCTGAGAATAAGGAAGCGAAAGCATGACAAACCCTGAAGTAGCGATTTTAATGCTATGCCTGTTCATCGTTTTGGTGCTTTTGGGTTTCCCTATTGCATTTACTCTGATTGCAATGGGCGTAGGCTTTGGCTACTACGCCTACTGGCACAACCCAGAAACGTTTGCCGACCTATTTAACAACCAGATATTCTATTTATTGAACCAGAACACCTACTC
>RGHP01000193.1 GCA_010024125.1 Gammaproteobacteria bacterium
GCCAGAGAACTCAGTATCAGTATTATCACCACCAACGGTTAAGGTTGTACCAGTGTTAATTTCAATTGCACCTGCACCTGCAATTGAACCAATGGTATCTGTGGTATCGCTGTCATACGTTGCTCCACTACTTACGGTAACTGCGGTTTGCGCTAATGTGCCAGTTACATTTAATTCACCCTCATTAATATTAGTAGCACCTGTATAAGTATTCGTTCCACCTAAATCTAAAGTACCATCACCTGATTTAGTAAAGGCAGTTGAACCAGTAATCACCCCACCATATGTTAAGGTAGTGCCACTATCAACATTAACAGTGCCGCCACCAGTACTTAAAGTAATTCCTCTATTGGTATTTAGAGTAAAAGATGCAGTGGTTTGTAAAGTACCGCCTTTTAAGATTAAACGATCTGCATCTAAAGTATCAGGGCTACCAAGGTTACTATCTGCAGCAACTGAGATAACTCCATCATCAATTATAATTCTACCCGTGTAACTTGCTGTAGAGTTATCACCTGATAACGTTAAAGTTCCAGATCCAATTTTAGTAAAGTCATTAGCACCATTAAAGACACCTGAGAAAGTTTGATTGTTACCATCGCCAGCAGATAGTGCAGCACCAGTTAAATCAATCGTACCTGCACCTGCAATTGATAAAACAGTATCAGTTGCATCAACATCATAAGTACCATTAGTATCTACTGTGACTGCTGTTTGCGCTAATGTGCCATCCACATCTAATGTACCAGTGGTAATGGTTGTCGTACCGGTGTAGGTATTGGTGCCGGTTAATGTTAGTGTAGAATTTTCTTGCTTAGTTAATGCACCAGTTCCAGAAATTACTCCTGCTAGAGTTTGATCTGTTGTTGATGAATAAATAAAGGTTCCACTATTTGCAATTGTTCCATCATAGTTACCACTTTCTAATACACCAGTTCCATCTATTGTTAATGTACCTGCTGAAATAGTGATGTTACCTGTGAAGGTATTAGTGCCTGTTAAAACTAATGTTCCAGCGCCTGCTTTAGTTAGACCTCCTGAGCCTGATATTACTGAACCTATAGTTGCTGTTTCTCCAGTGTCAGGATTAAAGACATATGAGCTTGCAGTTAAGAATGTTCCAGTTACATTACCTTGGGTAACTGTAAATGTTGCTACAGTTTCTCCACTTGTATCTAATAAAGATAAATCTCCACCATCAACTGTAACATTAGCCGTATCTGCAATTACAGTTCCTGTTGTGCCATCAGCATCATTTAAAACTAATGTTCCAGCTGAAATAGTATAAGTACCAGTACTTGTATTGTCCCCAGTTAAAGTAAGAGAACCAGATCCAACTTTTGTAAATGCGCCTGCTCCTTCTAATACTCCAGAGAATTCTGTATCAGAGTTATCGTTACCTGCAGATAAAGTTTGGCTAGAAGCAATATTAATTGTTCCAGCACCAGCAATTGATCCAACTGTATCAGTTGCATCAAAGTCATATGTTGCACCACTTGCAACTGTAACTGCTGTACTATCTGATAGTGTTCCGGTAGCTTTTAAAGTTCCAGCATTAATTGTTGTTGCACCCGAATAAGTGTTTGCACCCGTTAAAGTTAATATCTGAACTTGTTCCAGTAATGGTAATAGAAACGGCTGCACTATTTTGTAAAGCAATGGTTGAGGCATCAAAATCACCAGATGAAACTGTTAATCCATTAATTGGTATATCACCTCCTGTTGCACCAGTGAAAGTTACATCTCCTCCTCCTGTTGAAGTATTTAATGTATAATTTCCATTAATCGTACTACCAAAAGATATTGCTGAATTTGGTCCAGCATAAGTTAAAATTACTTTACCTTTGCTACCACTTGAGACACTTGAAGTGCCATCTGTAATTTCTGTATATGTTAAACTGCTATCAGCATCAATTACACCATTACCTCCTCTAGAACCTCCTTCACCATCTATGTTATTATAGTCGTTTCCTGAATCTTGAGTTTTATAAACTAAAGCACCTGCAGCACCTCCGTAATATCCACCACCACCACCACCAGAACCACCTCCGTCAGCCATGTTAGTAGCATATCCACCATCACTACAGTAACCACAATCTCCAGTGATAGCTTTTTCTACGGCTTGCAAACCATCTGCACCTGTTGTACTTGTTCCATTAGCTGAGTAAGTTCCAGTTCCAGATGTATTTACATAAGTACCAGAAGATCCAGCTCCACCACCACCACCGGCACCACCAGCAACTATATAATCTCCTGAGCCAGATCCTATTTCTACAATTGAAGCTGCACCTCCAGAACCACCTTGACCTGAAGTTCCTTCAATACCTGCTTGACCTCCATCACCACCATTAAAATTTGAATTTAAAGTGTTAACACCACCGCTAGGAATACTCTCATATCTCCTGTTACCAACTGTACCATTTACACTATCACCTCCATCGTTACCCCCTCCACCAGGTGCAACTTCTATTGTTGTGTTTGTTAATTCAATATCAACAATATATCTTCCAGCAGGTCCAGTTGTGGTAGAATTTCCTTGACCACTGTCTTTTCCACCATCTCCACCACCTGCACCAATTAATTCTATTCTAGTAAGAGTTTGTGATGAAGATATGTTAACAGTATAAGTGGTAGCATCAGTTTTATCTAAATCACCACCTTCTCCATAAGTAACAGTGGTTGTTGAAGAGGTAGTTCTGCCACTAACCTGTACAGAAGTATTTGCCCCTAAAGTAACCGCACCACTATAAGTTTGTGATCCAATAGTTACAATATTTCCTGCGAGCGTTGCTGTATTTGTAACAGTTAAAGATCCTATAGTACCTGAATCTCCATTTTCAATTCTATTACCTGTACCTGCACCTGAGATAGTTAAAGTATTAAATGTTTGGTTTGCTCTTAAATCTAAAGTTCCAGTTGCTGCAATAGTTAAATCTGTACTAGATGATAGTGCACCTGTTAAAATAATTTCACCATTATCAATTGTAGTATCACCAGTATATGTACTTGTTCCAGATAACAATAAAGAT
>RGHP01000194.1 GCA_010024125.1 Gammaproteobacteria bacterium
GATCTGCCCGATCGTGACGAGACGGCCGACGGTTGAATAAACCGCTGGCGGTTCGGTTTCTTCGGAGCAGTATTCGGATGATTCCCCTGAATCGGGTTCTTGAAGTCCCCGAAACTTGCGTTAAAGTCCGCAGCGTTGAAGTGGTGTCGATCGCGTCGGTGCCACGCAGAATTCTTTCTGCAAACTCGATCCTTGACAATTTGGTTGTGGTAATTGGCATCTTGAAGAATGCTGATGGATGGCGGTATTTACTCCGCCATTCCGCAGCGTTCTCCCAAGGCAAAACGATTGGTCGTGGCTTTTAGGCTGCGAACAATCGAGAGCGAGAACGTTACTTCTCCGAATGGTGCGGTGGCCACTTGGCCGTCAGCGAAGATTCGGAGGGTTGCAAGACGCCTGAAAAGTCTGCTCTGCGAGCATTCGATTCGGGTGGTCAAGCTACCAAGGGCGCATGGGGGATGTCTTGGCATCAGGAGGCTTTGAAGGGCGCGGAAGGCTGCGATAAGCCCGGGGTAACCGTCAAACAGGTGATGATCCCGGGATTCCCGAACTGGCTGTGGCTGAATCCATAGGCTGCAGTGGCTAACGCGGAGAACTGAAACATCTAAGTATCCGCAGGAGAAGAAAGAAAAATCGATTTCCTCAGTAGCGGCGAGCGAAAGGGAAATAGCCCAAACCGCGGTGGTTTCCACTGCGGGGTTGTAGGGCCCTCCATCGGAGTTACCAAACAATTGGCTAGCAGAACGATCTGGAAAGGTCGTCCACAGAGGGTGACAGGCCCGTATGCGAAAGCTGATTGTCTCCGGAGGGTACCCTGAGTAGGTCGAGTCACGTGGAACCTCGACTGAATCGACGGGGACCATCCCGTAAGGCTAAATACTCCCTGATGACCGATAGTGAACTAGTAGAGCGATCGAAAGATGAGAAGAACCCCTGTTAGGGGAGGAATGTGAACCTGAAACCATGTGCCTACAAGCGGTCGGAGCACTATGGCCTTTTGGCAATGTGTGACGGCGTGCCTTTTGCATAATGATCCGGCGAGTTACCGTCAGCGGCTCGGTTAAGGCCCTCAGGGCCGAAGCCATAGGGAAACCGAGTCTGAATAGGGCGACTATTGGTCGCTGGTGGTAGACGCGAAACTGCACGAACTACCCATGAGCAGGTTGAACCGCGGGTAAAACCGCGTGGAGGACCGAACCCACTTGGGTTGAAAACCGAGGGGATGACTTGTGGGGAGGAGTGAAAGTCTAATCAAGCGCAGAGATAGCTCGTTCTCTCCGAAATAGCTTTAGGGCTAGCCTCAGGTAATAGATAGTGGGGGTAGAGAGACTGAATTGGATGGGGGCCCTTCCCGGGTACCCCACCGAACCAAACTCCGAATACCATTGTCCGTATCCTGGGAGTCAGTCCGCGAGGGATAAGCTTCGCGGTCGAGAGGGAAACAACCCAGACCACCTGCTAAGGTCCCCAAGCAGAACTCAGTCACTAAGGAAGTGAAATTGCTATGACAGCCAGGATGTTGGCTTAGAAGCAGCCACCATTTAAAAAGTGCGTAACAGCTTACTGGTCGAGCAATTTTGCGCCGATAATGAACGGGAGTAAGTTCTGCACCGAAGCAGTGGAACACGCTTGCGTGTTGGTAGGAGAGCGCTGTACGTCAGATACAAGTCGCACCGTGAGGAGCGATGTCGGGGCGTACAGGTGATTATGCCGGAATGAGTAACGATAAAGCAGGTGAGAATCCTGCTCGCCGAAAGCCTAAGGTTTCCTGGGGAAGGTAAATCCGCCCAGGGTTAGCCGGTTCCTTAGTCGAGGCCGAAAGGCGTAGACGATGGATAGCAGGTCAACATTCCTGCGCCACATGCTGGACCGATGGAGGGACGGCGTCTGAAAGGTGAGGGGACGGATAGAAATGTCCCTCGCTTGTGTGGAAGGTAGCTGTAGGAAAATCCGCAGCGACATCCGGAAGCATGAGACAAAGACGTTTATGTTTCGATAGTCATCCGAAGGACGTCCAAGAAAAGCTTCTAGGGTTGAAGGCATGTGACCGTACTAAAACTGACACAGGTAGGCGGGACGAGTAGTCCTAGGCGCTCGGGAGAACACTGGTTAAGGAACTCTGCAAAATGGATCCGTAACTTCGGGAGAAGGATCGCCATTGATTGTGTAGTCACTTGCTGACGAAGCGATTGATGGCCGCAGTGAAAAGGGGGTAGCGACTGTTTATCAAAAACATAGGTCTATGCAAACACGCAAGTGGAAGTATATGGGCTGACGCCTGCCCGGTGCTGGAAGGTTAAGAGGTGAGGTTAGACTTCGGTCGAAGCTTTAAATTGAAGCCCCAGTAAACGGCGGCCGTAACTATAACGGTCCTAAGGTAGCGAAATTCCTAGTCGGGTAAGTTCCGACCTGCACGAATGGCGTAACGACTTCCCCACTGTCTCAACTGGAGATCCAGCGAAATTGGTGAGCGCGTGAAGAAACGCGCTACCCGCGGAAGGACGAAAAGACCCCGTGAACCTTTACTGTAACTTGGCATTGGGTTTCGATTAAGCATGCGTAGGATAGGTGGGAGTTTTTGATCCGTGCGTTCCGGCGTACGGGGAGACAACCTTGAAATACCACCCTTGCTTAATTGGAATCCTAACCTGCGGTCCTAATCGGGCCGGGGGACAATGTCTGGTGGGCAGTTTGACTGGGGCGGTCGCCTCCTAAAGAGTAACGGAGGCGCACGAAGGTCCGCTCAACCTGAATGGAAACCAGGTGTAGAGTGTAAACGCATAAGCGGGCTTGACTGCGAGACAAACACGTCGAGCAGGTACGAAAGTAGGTGTTAGTGATCCGGTGGTTCCGAGTGGAAGGGCCATCGCTCAACGGATAAAAGGTACTCCGGGGATAACAGGCTGATTTCCTCCAAGAGTTCACATCGACGAGGAAGTTTGGCACCTCGATGTCGGCTCATCGCATCCTGGGGCTGGAG
>RGHP01000195.1 GCA_010024125.1 Gammaproteobacteria bacterium
TGGGCGCTACACGCTGAAGCAGGCATCATGACTGATCTTGACCTTATCGCTTGGGACCGACAATTAATGCAGAAAATCGAGACTAAGTTATCAGGCGTATTGGCGATTGCTTTGCCAGATAAGTCAGCGAGCGACCTCCAGGTGATATCGCATCGACTTGTCAGGCACTGGAAGGCATACATGCAGACATTGATGCTTGAAGGCTTTAGTGACGCGGGTTGGTTGATCAGAGATACGACCCAAACGTCGTTGGCTTTGATCAAAGCAGATATTGGGTAATCAAGACATGACTTCGGCGGTTCATTTCCGTGAACAGGCCGCGCATGTCCCATGAATCTCTATGGCGGAGTGCGTTGGTGTTAAACCACTTTGCTCTGCGAGCCCATGAAGGGTGTCTTCGAATTCGGTATTAACAATTTCTGAGACTCGCTTGCAGCTATCGCAAATCGCAAAACTCGTCACCTGGTGCGATCCGCAATGATGGTGTTGGCATGCGACATAACTGTTGATGCTCTCCAATTTGTGGATCAGGCCATAGCCGATCAGCTTTTCAAGTGCCCGATATACCTGCGGTGGCGCACGTAAACCAGCGTCGGCGAGCTGCTCAAGAATTGAGTACGCACTCAGAGGGTTTCGATGTGATTCCAGTACTTCAAGCACCAATGATTGATTTTTGGTTAGCGTAGGCTTAGTCACGTGATTCGTCTCCTAAACTGTAGCCTGATCTGATGTGCGAGCGGAGTCATTGAAATCAGGAAGAGCCCGACGGATGCGACCACGATACTTGGCCCCGAGGGGGTGTCTAAGTTCAGTGAACCTGTCAACCCGAGGACGACCGCGAATACACCAATGATCGATGAAACGAGCATCATCTGTCCCGGTGATAGTGAAATCCGTCTCGCGGTCGCTGCTGGGATGATTAGCAATGAGGTAATTAACAAGACGCCGACGATTTTTATTGCCACAGCAATTACCGACGCGATTAAGAGCATGAAAATGATTTCGGCGCGCTGTGGGTTTAAACCCTCTGCCTCAGCGAGCTCGCGGCTGACAGTTGCAGCGAATAGGGAACGCCACGTCAGAGAAAGTAGGACGCTCGTTATTACGAGGGTGCCGGCAATGACGGTTAGATCATGATGTGACACCGCCAAAATATCGCCGAATAGTAGACCCATGAGGTCTACTCGGATCCATGTCATGAGTGACAGTACGACAAGTCCAATCGCAAGTGATGCGTGCGCTAATATCCCAAGGAGCGCGTCGGATGAAATACTGGCACGCCTTTGCAGGAGGAACAGTGTGACCGCGATCAGACTGCAAACGAGAAACACAGATAACTCGAGATGCAGTTCAAACAGAAGGCCCAGAGCAATGCCTAAGAGGGCACCGTGGGACAGCGTGTCGCCGAAATAGGCCATACGCTTCCAAATGACAAAGCAACCGAGAGGGCCTGCCATTAACGCAAGTCCAATTCCTGCGAGGAGTGCGCGTACGAAGAAATCGTCAATCATGGCTGCACCCACTGTGATGATTGTGAGCAATCGATCCATCAGCAGAGTGTTGATGGTCGTGGTGGTGTTGATACAACGCAATGTCCGCATGTCCACGGAGACCAAACAGTGCTTGGAATTCATCCGTCTGCGATACCGTTACCGGCGTACCGGAGCAGCAGACATGTCCGTTGAGGCAAATGACTTGGTCGGTTTTAGCCATGACCACATGCAGGTCGTGGGAAATCATCAGGATCCCGCACTGAAGATCATCACGAATCGTTCCGATGAGTTGGTATAGCTCATTTTCACCTGAGAAATCGACCCCTTGGACCGGTTCATCAAGCACGAGTAGATCAGGTTCGCGAGCGATTGCTCGCGCAATTAATACGCGCTGAAACTCGCCACCTGATAACGAGCGGAGTTCTTGGTCTAATAAATGGGAGATACCTGTCGCCTCAATCGCATGATGTTGCGCCTGGATTGATAGCCTTCCTGTTAGTTGAAAGAAATGAGCGACGTCGAGTGGAAGCGTCCAGTCGATCATTAGCTTCTGTGGTACGTAAGAGACTTTAAGTCCAGGTGCGCGAAAGGCCTCGCCGGTTGTTGGCTTTAAGATACCCAAGGCCATTTTTGCTGTCGTGGATTTGCCGGAACCGTTTGGACCGATGAGGGTGACAATCTCGCCTTGGGTAACCGATAAAGAGACATCACGCACGAGCCATCGGTCGGTTGTTTGATAGCCAGCTTGAGTGAGTTTGATCAGCGGTTTTTCTGACATGCCAGCGTCGACCCTGTTTATTGAACCCTATGTAATGTTATATCATAACGTTTTTGATGTGGGAGAATTCAGTGGTCAAAACGCTGGTTGCGATGATTTCGCTCGTGTTTTTTTGTGTCTCAAGCGCGTCTGCAGATCGCTTACGAATTGTGTCTTCGATCGCACCTGTGCATGCCATCGTTGTTGCGGTCGCGGGTGAAAGAGCTCAGGCTGACTTGTTACTACAAGGATCAGCATCACCGCACCATTTTTCACTGAAGCCTTCTCACGCTCGATTGCTACAAGAAGCCGATTTTGTTGTGTTAATTGATTTTGGGCTTGAGTCATTTCTTGAGAAGCCTGTGCATTCGATATCGGATGTTAGAGCCGTTGAATTAGGTGAAGCGCCGGGTATTCAGTTGTGGGAGACGCGAGAGATTGGGGTGTTGTCGAACGAACATGGGGAGTCGCGTTCGCACGGGCATGATCATGGCCATGAGAACCATCGCGATGATTTACACCTGGCTCGATCCTATGAACGCAATCGCTATGGCTGATTACTTGGCCACTGTGCTATCGGACGCTGATCCAGTCGGTGAGCCGATTTATCGAGCGAATGTTGCTCGTTTTAAAGAACGGGCCGAGCTTATGATGAAAACGATTCAAAGCCAGTTGTTGCCCTATAAAAATCAACCATATGTCGTTTTTCATGATGCGTTCCAGTA
>RGHP01000196.1 GCA_010024125.1 Gammaproteobacteria bacterium
CCTCCTCGACCGGAGGCACTGGCTTAGGATTATCAATAGCCAAACACATCATGAATCGGCATGGTGGACTCCTGAATATAAGCTCCATTCTAGGGTCAGGAACACGTGTCAAATGCGCTTTCCCAAAAGACAGAATGCGCTTAATTACTCGAAACTATTCTGATTAATCCCTGGATGCCGCACGTCGACACCTTGTACTAAATAAATTACATATTCAGCAATGTTCGTCGCATGATCACCCACCCTCTCCAGGGACCTAGCAATCCAAATAATGTTGAGTACGCTACCGATATTCCTTGGATCTTCGAGCATGAATGTTGCGAGAGCTCTGAGCGCGGACTGATAGATCTTATCAACCTCTCGCTCCCGCTCGAAAATATCTCTCGCGAGCGTTAGATCTAACCGAGCAAATGCTGTCAAGGACTCAGTTAGCATTTTAGATACCTGCTCAGCGATGCGCTGAATTTCAGTGACCCCGACTTCACTGCCGCTAGTAAAACATTCAAGGCTCAGACTACCGACTTTCTCAAGTTCATCCCCCATTCTTTCGAGATCCCGAACTATTTTTGATACGGCAAGAACTAGGCGCAGGTCTGAAGCGATCGGCTGTCTCCTGACAATGAGCGACTCCACTTGCTCATCCAAATCAATCTCGGCCGCATTAATTTTCTTCTCGATCTCAACCGTTTGGCTAAGTAGCGACGAGTCCTGTGTCGAATAAAATTGAAGCGCGGACCGCAGCTGCTCCTCAACAAGGCCGCCCATTTCTAAGGTAGACCGCCTTAACGCTTCCAACTCCTCATTGAACTCGCTTGAGATGTGTCGAACGAAATCATCGTTTAAGTCGTTCATATTTTTATCCAAATCGTCCTGTGATGTAGTCTTGTGTCAGTTCGTGTTTTGGGTTTGTGAAGACTTGCTTAGTGTCACCGACTTCTATCAGCTTTCCTAAGTGAAAATATGCTGTTCTATCGGAAACTCGAGCCGCTTGTTGCATTGAATGCGTCACGATCACAATTGTGTATTGATTACGCAACTCATGAATTAATTCCTCAACTTTCGCCGTAGCTATTGGGTCAAGCGCAGAGCATGGCTCATCCATCAGAATCACCTCAGGGCTCACAGCGATAGCGCGGGCGATACATAAACGCTGTTGCTGACCTCCGGACAAACCGGTCCCTGGCTGGTCTAGGCGATCCTTGACCTCATCCCAGAGCCCCGCGCGTTGTAATGCCGACTCAACAATCTGATCTAACTCAACCTTAGTAGCCGCAAGCCCATGAATTCGGGGGCCATATGCAATGTTATCGAAGATAGATTTCGGGAACGGGTTCGGCTTTTGAAACACCATCCCGACGCGTGCACGCAAGGAAACAACATCAATCGCCGGATCGTATATGTCTTGCCCATCAATTTTAATTTCGCCGACCATCTTACAAATATCGATCGTGTCATTCATACGATTGAGACACCGCAGGAACGTTGACTTCCCGCAGCCTGACGGGCCAATGAATGCGATCACTTGACTAGATCCGATGTCCAGACTGATGTTATCGATGGCCTGCTTGTCTCCGTAAAACACATCCACATCCCGCGTAGTCATCCGTGGGTTATCGACGTGAATATTGCCAAGCGTTTTTTCTGAGCTAGCTCCTACGTCTAATTGGTTGGCTGTCTGAACCATTGAATCACTCGCTGTTATTTCCATCACTTTAAACTTCTTACCAACGTCGTTCTAGCTTTTTGCGGAGCAAAATAGCGGCGGCATTCATGCTAATTAGAAAGGCCAGCAAAACGATAATAGCCGCGCTAGTTTTTTGCACGAACATCCGTTCCGCAAAATCCGCCCACATAAAAATCTGCACAGGAAGAACAGTACCAGGGTCAGTTACTCCTCCAGGTACATCAACAATAAATGCCACCATGCCGATCATTAATAGTGGTGCTGTTTCACCAAGGGCTTGCGCCATCCCAATGATGGTCCCCGTCAGCATGCCAGGCATCGCTAGGGGAAGTACATGATGCGTGATGGTTTGCATTTTCGACGCCCCGACACCTAATGCAGCATCTCGAATACTTGGAGGCACTGCACGAATCGCGGCCCTAGATGAGATAATAATTGTCGGCAAGGTCATCAACGCCAACACGATACCACCGACCAACGGTATCGACCTTGGCATACCAAATATGATTATAAAGATAGCCAGGCCCATGATTCCAAATACCACAGAGGGGACCGCGGCCAGATTATTGATGTTGATTTCGATGATCTCAGTCAGTCTATTCTTGGGCGCCATTTCTTCGAGGTAAACAGCGGTGGCAACTCCTAACGGGAACGCAATCACGACACAAACAGCAAGAGTTAGAATTGATCCAACCAGCGCGCCGCGAATACCTGCCATTTCTGCGTCACGCGACGCAGAGCCAAAAAACAAGTAGTCACTAAGCTGGTAGCTGATGCGCCCCTGCGCATCGAGCGCATCAATATATTCGATCAGCTGATCACTGACTCTCCTGTCTGCCTCGGGCGTTTCGCGGGAAATCAGTCCTCTAAGGAAGGTGTCAACATCATCATCAACAGCAAATTGCACAGAAACAGTTGACCCTAATTGCGCTGGGTTATCGAGCACATAAGTCATCAGGCGCTGGCTTGATCCTGAAGAAATCAACCGCCGTGCCTCGCGTTTGGCCTTACGGCCCTCTGGGTTACCTAACGCTTCATATAAAGATTCTCGAATCACACCATCAAAGTCACCGCCAGCAAGTGATTCGACAGTCATTTGACCACTCGGATCCAACTGCTGTGCATCAAGCTGTACATCGAGAGTTACGTAATACTGAAATAGTCCGGGGATTCCTTTGGTTAAGATTCCCGCGAACAATAAAACGAGAAAACCTAACGCAATCGCTACTGCGGTTTTTCCGAGCCACACAAAGCGC
>RGHP01000197.1 GCA_010024125.1 Gammaproteobacteria bacterium
GCGTCAACAACACTGCGGCCTTGTTCCTGTCGGTCAAAAAACGACGCATCGACCCCAATCAATGTGAGCACGCGGTTCAGCTGTCGACCAATCTCAGGGCTTACAGTCGCTGCGCCAACAAGTCCAATCAAACTCAATGTTAACAACATGAGAACCAAACGAATGCGTCCCCTTGATCGAGGAGCAACTTCATCCTCCTCAAACAACGCTTTCATATCTTCAGCCTCGCGTTCCCCCGCTTCAGTGCCAGACTCGAGGGCTCGATTCGCATCCAGTTGTAGCGATGGCTGTCCATCATCAAAGTTCAGGCTAGGTTCTAATTGATCTGCAACTGATTGATTTATGCGCGTCAATACGCGCTCGACTTGAAACTCAAGCCCAACCTGCATCGATTCTTTACGTAACCTCATTTGCTCTTCTGGTGAGGGCGGGACAACATCCCATCGCACCAAACGTGATCCAAGACGCTCAAGAATCCGTTCCATGTGCGCTGGGATCTGATCAGCCAAGAACACCAATCGCACATTGAGGCTCGGAAAATCAGAAATTAATCGCATCAGCAGCGACAAACTTTCTCCATCAATTGCGTGTAAATCATTCACGACGATCACACGACCCTGCATTGGCGCCTTATCGTCCCTAGCCTCTTCTAAAGAAACGTCACCGAGCATCGTGTTAAAACGCGCTATCAATGCATCTGTGCTTACTGGCAAAAAGGTTTCAACTGCAAGACCAGAGCACATTTTGAGTCGGTTGAGGAAAATTTTTCCATAGTGATCGACAGGCCCATTCAATTGACTCGTCATCAGCAGATGAAGGCCATCCTTGACCACTGTCTCAAATAACCGATTCATCCGACCGTTATCGGTTTCTCGGAAGAAAATCTCTCCAGCCTCTCCGAACAATAAATTCATCGGCATATCTTGAGAATCTTGCATCACACTCCCTCTCGATCGCTCAGATTACCATCAGCATCGAAGCGATATTGTTCCGGAATATCCGGATTCGGAACCTGTCCGGTTCGACCATCTCGGCGCAAACTCGCCAGACTGAAAACATAGGCAATGACTTGAGCTACTGCGTAATACAGATCCTCTGGAATCGCTTGATCAAGATCAGTCGTAAAATACAGAGCTCGGGCCAATGGTGGAATTTCAACCTGAACGACTCCATGCTCCTTTGCCTCATTTCGTATCCGTAGCGCAACATGATCAAGCCCCTTAGCTACCACAATCGGTGCACCATCTGATTCAGGATCATAAACTAAAGCAACGGCGAAATGCTCTGGGTTTGTAATGACAACATCAGCCTCTTTTACAGCATCCATCATTCGTAATTCGGCCATCTCTCGCTGTTTACGGCGGATCTGCGCCTTCACTTCCGGACGACCCTCAACATCTTTGAATTCGTCCTTAACCTCTTGCTTGGTCATCCGCATACGCTTGGTGAATTCAAAACTCTGAAAAGGCACATCGATCATGGCAATGAAGACTAATGTGACCGTGACCAACAACGAGGTCAAACCCACCATGTGTCCTGCAGCCTCCATCGCCGGCTCAAAGTTCATTGCAGATAACACGATAAGTTCATCAGCAAAGTCGTAAACCATATACGCTAGTACAGCGGCCACTAATGCAAATTTCAAAACGGATTTGAGTAGCTCGACGAGTGAGCGCAAACCAAACATTCGTTTTAATCCATTCAGCGGATTCAATTTACTGGCTTTTGGTGCAGCAGCCTTCCAAGACCAGTTCAAGCCTCCCATTGCCGACGACGACAGAATCGCAATGATGAAAGTCACAAGCAGCAACGGAATAATCAATAAGAACCCATCTCGGCCAATATCCCGAAAGTGCATTAACCCGACATAAGGAGAAAAAATATCGCGACGCTCAATGATAAAACCGGATGCAAACAACTGCGAGAGATGACCAATTAACCACCCGCCTGATAGATACAGAAAAGCCATTGCACTGATCATGACAGCCGCAATGCCAAGCTCCTGCGATCGCGGAACTTGCCCGTCTTCACGGGCCTTCTGTAACCGTCGGGCGGTGGGTTCTTCGGTTTTCTGATCGTCGTCCGGAGTATCTTCAGCCATTAGAGCACTCCCGGTACCATCACAAAATTCTTCACTTGCTCAATGCCTTCCATCCACAGCCATTGCATGCGAGATCCAATCCCAGCAAGTGACAGTATTAATACCGCATACCCAGTCATAAAGAACACGGGGAAACCGACTGCAAAAATATTGAGACTTGGCGCAGCCCGAGTGATCACGCCGACACCGATATTGACGAGTAATAACGCGACCATAATTGGTAAAGCGAGCAAAACCCCACCCACGAAAATCATGGTACTCCACTCGATCAGCGTTCCATAGGTGCTTTGTCCAATAAATGCCATACCGACCGGGTAGGTTTCAAAACTTCGAAGTAAGATGCCGATGATCAACATGTGTCCTCCCACTCCCAGAAAAATGAGAGTTGCCAAAATCAGCATAAACTGAGATACCAACGGCACATTACCCATACCAGGATCAACCATTGTCGCCATCGCCAAACCCATTGAATTGGAGATCGCTTGACCACCGAGAACGACAGCAGCAGTTACGATTTGTAAGAAAAACCCCATCACAAGACCGATCAGTATTTGATTGAAAATCTCACTCAATCCCTCAGCAGAGACTGGATCAATGATGGGCCAATCCACCAACGGATAAACCAATAATGTCAGCAATAATGTGAGAAAAATCCGAATTCGAACAGTCACAGCATCAATCGATAAAATCGGAACAGCAATTAACATTGCACCAATACGGAGAAACGGCCACAAAGCCGTATAGAACCGTTCAACCAAATCAGCGACGAAAAGCTCCAACTGACCCCCCTACATGAAAAACGTAGGAATTCGTTCGAAAATACGACGAGTGAAGTCGA
>RGHP01000198.1 GCA_010024125.1 Gammaproteobacteria bacterium
GCTTCTTCAATCAGCTCAAGGTAACGGATCAAATCAACCGGACGGTCAGATCCGATGTTATAGACACGCCATGGAACGTTCGACGTGCCTGGATTCGGCGTCAGCGGATCATAGGAAGGATCTGGAGTCGCAATCTGATCAAGCGTCCCAATTACCCCATCGACAATATCCGAGACAAATGTGAAGTCACGTTTGTGGTGACCACCATTGAACAACTGAACAGTCCCGCCAGTCAGAATCGCCCGAGAGAACTTAAAGAGCGCCATGTCAGGGCGACCCCACGGACCATACACCGTAAAGAATCGGAGCCCTGTGGTCGGTAAACCAAACAGGTGACTATAGGTATGTGCCATCAACTCATTTGCTTTTTTGGAGGCAGCATAAAGGCTTACCGGGTGGTCAACCGAATCCTCAACACGAAACGGCAGTGATTCATTTGCACCGTAGACAGAGCTTGAGGATGCATACACCAGGTGATCGACCTCATGATGACGACAACATTCCAAAATATTCATAAAACCAACAAGATTGGCGTCGACATACGCATGCGGATTTTCAAGCGAGTAACGAACACCTGCTTGTGCAGCCAAATGCACCACTCGATCAATCTTGTGGGTTTTAAAGAGAGTTTCTAGCGCATCTCGATCTTCAACACTGGCACGAATTTCAGTGTATCCAGCACGCTCCAACAGCCGTTGACCACGCGCCTCCTTCAGAGAAACTTCGTAGTAATCGTTGTAATTATCGAGACCCACAACCTCATCGCCACGATCCAATAACCGATGACTGACTGTGGATCCGATAAAGCCGGCTGAACCGGTGACTAAAACGCGCATAACTTAACTCTTAACCAAAACTCGAGCTGAACCAATTAAAGCCCAGAGAATAAGTGCTGAAACTAACAATAAAATGACTAAACCGACACCCATCAGGATATCGCGTTCGAGCAAAATACTATAGGTCGCAAGCCCAGTACTGAGTGCAGCCAATGGAAATCCAAACGCCCAATTCGCCGGAACAAACGGTCTGCTAATCACACGTAGAACCATTGGGACCATTGTTAGCATCAGAAAGAATGCAACCGATAAAAGGACCACTCCTGGAACTACTGCTTGATCACCCGCCAACAGCGACCAAGAGACAGAACCAATTGCTGGCGGAGCCACCAAAACCATTTGGGTACTCTCAAGCTCATCAGGCATGCGTTTTCCATGAATCAGTCTAAAAAATACGATTGGCAGGAGCATCAGCCATAATACGATTCCAACTGAAAACCCAAACCAAGCCAACATCACTTCACCCGATGCGATGGCACCAACGGGAACAACGATATTGCCCACAACTGGGATAAACCAGACTGGTGAGATTATCTCGAGAGCGAGACCTCCACGGAACCAGCCGTTGATCAGCCATGCGAGCAACAGGAAATGACCAAGTGCTGCAATCCAAATCATCGCGTTGGCCAGGCGCGGCATATGGGGCGCCAATAGCGCACTTAAAAGCATCAGACCAACTGTGAGGCAAGCAGGCAACACTCGGAGCTGCGGATTTTCAAACGTTTCTCTCAATGCGCCTTTTTGAAACTGGTGCAACACAATTGATCCGAAGGTAACTAATCCAAGGAGCAGCGCGCCTATTGAGATGAGTCGACCGAAGCCACTCTCCCAACCACCGAGGTCTGAAAGCGCTCTCCATGCAAGCGCAAGACCGAACAAACTCATCACAGCAGGGGCAAATCGAATTGGCATTGTTGTCCTTGGTTATTTAAATGCGAGCGACTGTAGCTCGGCCACAGCATCACGTATCGCGGCTGCACGTTCGAATTCCAACGATTTTGCAGCTTGAAACATTTCATCTTCAAGACGGGTAATCTCTTTGGCCAATTGTTGTGGTGTCAAAGTCTGAGGATTCTTCGGCATCAACGCATCAGTTGTCGACTTCGCCGCCTTATCTTTTGCCTTTCGTCCACGTGAACCTGGAGTCTCGCGATGCGCACCTTCCATGACGTCATCGATCCGCTTTTTGATCGTTTTCGGAACAATCCCATGTTCTTCATTGAAGGCGATCTGCTTGGTTCTGCGACGCTCAGTTTCATCCATCGCGCGCTGCATGGAATCAGTAATCTTATCAGCGTACAAAATGGCACGGCCATTCACGTTTCGAGCCGCACGACCAATGGTCTGAATCAACGAGCGATCGGAACGCAGAAAACCTTCTTTATCTGCGTCCATGATGGCAACCAAAGATACTTCGGGCATATCGAGGCCCTCTCGCAGCAAGTTAATACCGACCAGAACGTCGAACTCGCCCTTGCGAAGATCCCGAATAATCTCAACACGTTCGACTGTATCAATATCCGAATGCAAGTATCGGACTCGAACACCGTGATCCATGAGATAGTCCGTCAAATCTTCAGCCATACGCTTGGTTAAGACGGTAATCAAGACACGCTCATCTTTTTCGACCACCGCATGGATCTCACTCAGACAATCATCCACCTGCGAGCCCGCAGGTCTGACTTCAAGCGTCGGATCAACCAAACCAGTCGGACGCACCACCTGCTCTGCGACTTGCGCTTGATGTTCTTTTTCATACACACCAGGTGTTGCTGAAACGAAGACCATCTGTGGCGCCAGTGATTCCCACTCTTCAAACTTTAAAGGTCTGTTATCTAATGCAGATGGGAGCCGGAAACCATATTCCACGAGCGTTTCTTTTCTCGAGCGGTCGCCTCGATACATTCCACCAATTTGCGGAACTGTCACATGGGACTCGTCAATCACAAGTAACGCATCAGGTGGCAAGTAATCAAACAATGTTGGCGGAGCCTCCCCAGGTGGGCGCCCTGAGAGGTAGCGCGAGTAATTTTCGATACCCTGGCAATAGCCAAGTTCAGCAATCATTTCGAGATCAAACTTGGTGCGC
>RGHP01000199.1 GCA_010024125.1 Gammaproteobacteria bacterium
AAGATCACGTCCCAAGAATAGTTATTATATTTTGCGAGGTTGACGGCAAGCGCGATATGACCGTTGGACTGAGATGCGCAGATAAATTTCTCTTTCAGCGCATTGATTCCTTCCCGACTATCGGGCCAACAAGGCAGCCGGTGCCACGCCTGGACTACCCAATCTTCACTCTCGCTTGATCCCAAGGAAAAGGAATATTGATGAGAGATTGTTCTTAGGTTCTCGCGGTGGAGGGTGTCGAGGTCGACAAAACCACGATTCCCTTTTCGAATCTGCTCCATCGACGGTTGATACTCTGCACGCCATGCATCGGCAACTACCGCCGGCGCGAAACGGCAAGGGAAGCTTTCAAAGTGTTTGGTTAAGTCACGGATAATTCCGGATCTCCAGTCAACTACTGTTCCAAAGACATCAAACAGTAGTGCCCGCGGTTTCATTGTTCCTGTTCCATCTGAATCAAAAGATCATTGAAGCGTTCACCTTGGATCGTGACGTGTTTCCGAGAGAAAAAATCAGCTTTATCTGTATCTCCAATTTCAATCGCTTCGATGATGTCAAAATGTTCACCTAAAGATTGTGACATTCGTCCTCGAACGCGGAGCTGCAAACGTCTAAATGACTGAAGTCTACGCCGAAGCGAGCGTGTTTCGTGTGCTAAGAAGGTATTCCCGCATGCAGAGTAAATGCACTCATGAAACTCAACGTTCTTGCGATAGTAGAGGTCGCTGTCGTTCACCTTGATCGCCTGCTCGCAACCAGCATTGGCAGATTTTAATGCGGTTAGCTGTTGTTCGCTGATGCGGCGAGCAGCCAAGCGGGCGCACATTCCCTCAAGCTCGCTCATTACTTCAAACATCTCAACCATCTCGCGAACCGAAGGTGCTTTAACAAAACATCCTCGTTTCGGAATCTGGATCGCAAGTCCGGAGCCCACGAGCTGAAGCAGCGCTTCACGCACAGGTGTGCGTGACACTTGGAATCGTTCGGCCAAAGAAGCCTCGTCTAATTTTTCACCATCTTTCAGCTGTCCGGTCGCGATTTGTTCTTCGACCCCTTGAAAGACTCGAGTGGCGGCTCGACTACTCACTATAGGAAACTCGTTGCATCTTATTTTTGTATACGATAGTTTCCATCGAGCATACACAAATATGCAAGCCGTTATAATCCATAACAATCGGCAGGAGTCCGTTATGAAACTAAAATCCCTTGTAGTCGCTGCGATTGGAGCAGCAATGGTCAGTTCTGTAGCTAGCGCAGCGGAGCTTCGTCTTTCCCACCAATGGTCTACTAAGGATGTGCGCCACAAGGTAGCTGAGATTGTCGCTAACCACGTTAAGGATGCAAATGTTGGCCTAGACATTAAAATTTTTCCTTCGAAGTCTCTTTTCAAACCTCGCGAGCAATATAAGCCCTTGTCTCGTGGACAATTGGATATGACCGTTCTACCGCTCTCATATGCGGGGGGTCAGCAGCCTTCATACAATCTGACATTGATGCCAGGCTTGGTGAAGAATCACGACCACGCTGCACGCCTAAACTACTCACCCTTCATGGATGCGATTCAAGAAAAGATGGCTGAAGATGACGTAATGGTTCTTGTCCATGGTTATTTGGCGGGTGGCTTTGCTGGGAAAGATAAATGCTTGTCGAGCCCGGATGACGTGAAAGGAATCCAAATGCGTGCGGCAGGGAAGTCGTTCAACCAACTCCTTGCGGGCGCTGGTGCGTCGATCGCTTCTATGGCCTCATCAGAAATCTATAACGCAATGCAGACTGGTGTGCTTGACGGCGCAAATACTTCGTCTTCTTCGTTCGTGTCATATCGAATCTATGAGCAAGTCAAATGTTACACGCCAGCTGGCGAGCAAGCATTGTGGTTTATGTATCAACCGCTGTTGATGAATAAGTCTGCTTTTGATGGTTTGAATGACGCTCAGAAGAAGGCGTTATTGGCTGGAGCCAAGAAAGCCGAAGAGTTCTACCTGGCCGAGGCTAAGAAAGAGGACGCAGAATCAGTCCGCGTCTTTAAGGAAGCCGGTGTTCAGATTAAGGAGATGACAAAAGCCGAATTCAAGGCTTGGCAGGATCTCGCGAAACAAACAGCCTACAAAGAGTTTGTGGCTGGATATCCGGATGGTCAGAGATTCTTAGATCTCGCATTGGCGGTTGAGTAACCTCTCTCGGGCCCGGACGCTATCCGGGCTCATTTTTCAAAGGATACTGATATGAGAGGTTATATTTCTCTCGTCAATAAGCTTTCGCAAGTTATTGGTGTTTTGGCGGCGCTTATGGTCGTTATTGCCGTCATAATTACATGCCAGATGATATTCATCCGTTACTTTTTGAATGGGTCGACTTATTGGCATACCGAGGCCGTGGTGTATCTAATTCTGGCAGCAACACTGCTTGGCTTACCTTACGTTCAGAAGCTGAAGGGCCATGTAAACGTTGACCTAGTACCAATGCTGTTACCGCCAACCGGACGCAAAGCATTAATGATCACTAGTTTTGTGTCGGCTATATCGGTCCTTTTAGTTATGACATATTTCTCAGCCGAGCTGGTTTATCTTAGCTATTCAAAAGGGTGGACATCCGACACGGTCTGGGGACCTCCGCTCTGGATTCCTTATTTAACTATGCCGCTAGGGTTTGGATTGTTTGCGCTCCAACTGGTGGCCGATTTGTTGGAAACTTGGGCCACGCCCGCAGAAGACATAGTTGTTGAGGGAGGTAGTCACTAATGGATCCCCTATTGCTCGGATTAATTGTGGCTGTAGTCACCATCTTCGTTTTGTTTTCAGGAATCTCTGTAGCTAATGGTTTGTTGGTCGTCTCAGCACTTTTCCTACTGATTTTCGACGGTTTGCGTTCACTGGAACTCATCCCCGAAGTCCTGTTCGGTAAGCTGGA
>RGHP01000200.1 GCA_010024125.1 Gammaproteobacteria bacterium
CCGAGCGTCCCATAGGTACGCGAAGATCGCTCTTCCTGGGGCGACGCGGAGACTGAAGAATAGGTCTCGATACTCTCGGTTGAGCTCCTCAATGACCTGATACGTCAGTGACGTGACGATGGGCAAGATCAGAATGATCTGCGCGATGACCATCGCGGTCGGTGTGTATAACAGCTCAAGGATGCCTAGGGGGCCAGAACGGGACAGCATGAGGTACACGAATAGGCCAACCACAACAGGGGGCAACCCCATCATGGCCGTAAAAAAAGTGATGACCGCGCGTTTCCCTCTGAACTCACCGATCGCCAGCATCGTGCCTAATGGCATCGCGAGCAGGCTGGCGATCGCAAGGGCGGTTAAGCTCACCTTGACCGACAGCCACAAGATCTCATAGAGGTCGGCGTCGGCCGAGGTGATTAAGCCTAAGGCTTCGGTAAACGCTTCAATAAGCATAATTATGCATTTTTTACAGATATTGAAAATTTAACGTATTATCGTGGGATTGCAACGTGAATTGCAATAACCATAAAAAGACAAGAAAGTAGTTGATCGAATTAAGAGTCAGATTTGATGCAAAAACTGTTGCCACTGCGAGAGTTCTCGTCTGCGTTTGCGGACCTCGGTACCTTTTTGCCGTTAGCATTGGGGTTAATCGTTGTGGCTGGCATCGATCCGGTGGGGCTGCTATACGGATTTGGCTTGTTTGCAATCGCGACGGGAGTTATCTATCGACGGCCCATCCCAGTGCAACCGATGAAAGCCGTCGCCGCCATGGGTATCGCAGGGTTGGCCAGTCCAGATGTGTTGATGGCGACAGGGATATTGCTCGGCGTGACTCTGGTTGTTTTGAGTTTCACGAACGCGATTGGCGCGCTCAAGGGTTTCTTTCCTAAGACGGTTCTGCTCGGGATGCGATTAGCGTTAGCTATCAGCCTCGTGGTGACCGTTTTGGATTATTCCGAATTTGCGCTGGTGCCATTGCTAGTCTTGCTCAGCGGTCTGGTGGCTATGCAGTTTGGCTCAATGAAATCTCTGAGTTGCATCGCTGTTCTGGTGATTGGTTGGTGGTGGTTGGGTGAGACCGAATACTGGTCTGGGATGGTGGTTCAGTACGCGGTACCGGAATATAACCTTCCCAGCATTAATTCGTTGTTCGCTGTACTCACGACGACGTATTTTCCTCAGTTGGCTCTGACCCTCACTAACGCCCTAATCTTAACGGCCATTATCGCTCAGGAATATTTCCCTGACCGGTCACAAGAGCTCACTGAAAAACGCTTCGCATGTACCTCTGGGTTTGCGAACCTGTTGCTGGCACCCTTCGGGGCGATACCCATGTGTCACGGGGCCGGCGGCCTCTCTGCGTATTACGGGCTCGGGTCGCGAACGGGTTGGTCGATCGCTATCTTCGGGATGGTTTGTCTGGTGATCGCTTTCATGTTCGGTTCACAGGCAGTTGTTATTCTGCGAATGGTTCCAGACGAGGTCATCATTACTCTGGTTCTTTATGCGTCCTGGGTCCTGGCCGATCCTCCGAAGCTACTCAAGATAAGCCCTTCCTGTTGGGTCATCATCGGCTTGATGGTCCCTCTAGCTTTATTTGGCGGACTATTTTTAGCGTTACTGGCCGGAATCATGCTAGAGCGTTGCCGCTCTTGGTGGTCAAAATCAAGGCTTACAGGGCCCAAGGCAAGCCAGCAGTGACACAACAGTTGTTTTTAAAAAACTTTCCCCCAGAACAATACCTAAGCCTCAGATCAGTAGCCTAATTTTTATCGAAACAATCGGTTACTACCTGTAACCTGCCAAGGGTCGATAAGATAGGAACTATCGAGTAAACAATAACAACCGAGACTAGAAGGAGCTTCCCAGTGAGGTTATTACAAACACTATTCGCCTGCGTGGCGTGTCTCTTTGCGACATCAGGTGTCGCGAATACTCTTCCAGACGTAAAGCTTGCCGCTTTGAAGTTTGGGACCGTGAAGTGGGAGCTGGAGACCATCAAGCGTCTAGAGCTCGACAAAAAGAATGGATTTAATCTTGAGGTCGTGGACGTAGCAGGGAAGCAAGCTTCTAGCCTTGCTATACAAAACGACGCCGTCGACGTCATAGTCACGGATTGGATTTGGGTGGCTAACCAACGAAGCGAGGGTAAAGACTACCAATTCACGCCGTACTCAAAAGCCGTCGGTAGTTTGATGGTGGGGCCGAAGAGTTCCGTTAGTAGCCTGAAAGATCTAGAGGGTAAGCGGATCGGAATCGCGGGTGGCCCTGTAGATAAGAGCTGGATCGTGATTCAAGCCATCGCAAAGAAACGCTACGGTATTGACTTGGCGTCACAAAACGAGCTGGTGTTTGGTGCGCCACCGCTTTTGTTCAAGCAGGCCATGTCGGGTGAAGTCGACGCGGTGATCAATTTCTGGCACTTCCTCGCAAAGCTAGAGGCGAAAGGTTTCAAACGAGTTGTCGATGTTCAGGACGCTGCAACCGAGCTCGGTCTGTCTGCTGAAACCCCTCTTCTCGGCTACGTATTCAAGGAATCTTGGGCTGCGAAGAATCCGAAACTTGCCGAAGGATTGCGACAAGCTTCTCGTGAGGCTAAGGCAGTTTTGAAGACTAACGATGCTGCCTGGGAGCCGTTAAAAGGTTTGATCAAGGCGAAATCCGATAAGGAGTTCGAAGCGCTTCGGCTTGCTTGGAGGCAAGGCGTTCCTGGTGATTCGTTCGATTTCGAATCGGCGCAGGCAATGTTTGAGCTGATGAGATCATACGGCGACGGCAAGCTGATTAAGCCCAACACGGTCTTGGATAATGGAGCGTTCTTCGCATCTAATTAATTAATGCGATTTACCACCACAATCTCACTGGTTGTGCTCGTGATCACTTGGGGGGTCACGAGCCACCTCGCGC
>RGHP01000003.1 GCA_010024125.1 Gammaproteobacteria bacterium
CATTCATCGTCAAGGCCGTCCACGTTGGGCGGCCGTGATTACACTGACCCGAACGCTCTGTTCGCTCAATATCTCTCAGCAACGCATTCATTTCAGATATCGTTAACTGTCGATTAGCTCTGACAGAACCATGGCAGGCCATTGTGGCTAATAGATGATCTCGAGCCTCAACGATACGATCACTGGTCCCAACTTCAGCAAGATCGCTCAAAACATCGCGCACCAGATCTTCATGACTCGCGCGCCGTAATATCGCCGGGACATGCTCGATCCGAATGGTCTCTGGACCAACACGCTGAACCCCTAAGCCAAATTGCTCAAACAAATCATGAGCCTCTTCGACTAACGATGCTTCACGTTGACTCACATGCATCGTCACCGGAATCAGCAATGGCTGGCTCACAAGTCCTCGATCATCCAATGCGTGTTTCAATGCTTCATAGGTAATTCGCTCATGAGCGGCATGCATATCGACAATAATCATCCCGTCGCGGGTTTGAGACAAAATATAAACACCGTGTATTTGCGCAACCGCGTATCCCATTGGCGGAATATCTTGCTCGCTTGATACTTCGTTGGAGACGACTGATTCCATTGATCTCGCCAACTGCGATAGCACATCAAAGCCTGCAGACGGCCTCACTTCATCACTAAACCGGATACCAGACTGATATTGCGCAACATCACCGCGTTGATCTGCCGAACCAACCTGCAAAGACGACTCGTGACCAAGCACCTGATCAGGTCGATCATCTGCTAAGACTTTGGAAACCGAGCGCAACAGAAAATCGTAAATCAGCCGTGAATCTCGAAAGCGCACCTCATGTTTGGTCGGATGCACGTTGACATCCACCTGCGCTGGATCAAGTTCGAGATACAATAAGTAACAGGGATGCCTGCCATGAAATAACACATCTCGATAGGCTTGTCGCAAAGCATGCGATACGAGCTTATCTCTAACGATTCGTCCGTTGACGAACACATACTGACAATCCGCTTGCGCCCGATTAAAGGTTGCGCGACAAGCCCATCCTTTCAGAGACAAACCAATTGCACTGGAATCAACAGGTAAGGCGGCATCCACGAAGCCTCGGCCCAATAAATTCGCCACGCGTTCTGACTGCGCGCTTTCACTGAGTGCTGGCGGTAACTGACGCGTTACTCGCCCTTGATGTACCAACCGAAAGCCAACATCAAATCGGCTCAGTGCTTGGCGACTGACAACTGTATCGATGTGGCCAAATTCTGTTTTTTCGGTCTTCAAAAATTTACGCCGAGCGGGCGTATTAAAAAACAAATCGCGCACATCAACCGTCGTCCCCCGCGGATGCGCAGACGCTTCAATTGAAGGAGCCATATCTCGGCCTTCAACAGATACTTTGGAGCCTGCCTCGCCTTCAATCGCAGAGATCAGATCTAACCGTGAGACCGAGGCAATGGACGCGAGAGCCTCACCCCGAAAGCCAAGCGTACTGACTGCCTCAAGATCATCAAGATCGAAAATCTTGCTGGTTGCGTGTCGTGACAATGCCAGCGGTAACTCATCAGACCGCATCCCTGATCCATTGTCTCGAATGCGTATCCTGCCGATTCCACCTGCTTCACAATCAATATCGATTTGTGTTGAACCAGCATCCAACGCATTCTCAACCAGCTCTTTCACAACGCTAGCCGGCCGCTCGACAACTTCACCTGCAGCAATTTGGTTTGCAAGTCTTGGAGAAAGGATGTGGATTGATGAATTAGATTTCATCAATTTGCACGTGTGTGAGACTCATCACCGCCTCTCGAACTTCATGAGCGCGTGACCAATCTCCCTCAGGACACTCAGCCTGTGCTTTTCCTAAAAGCGCCTCAAACGCCTCGGTACGCTCTTGTTCGATCAGCTTTGCCACAGGGCCCTTACCTTCCTGCTTAATCACCACCATCGCGTCCAGAATGTCTGATAGCTTCATACAGAAATAAATATGAGGACGCTCAGTTTTAGCGACATATTCGCGAGACGCAGCATCCGGGCAAATCGATGCTTCAAGCTGATCAATTGGTGACTCGCCTGGCGGAAAAACATTCTTAAGTTGCCGCTTAATTGGTGATGGCATATCACCAGTAACAACCTCAGATAAGTCATGCATCAATGCAAGCTCGTACAGAAGTACCTGATCTTCCGCGCAGAGATCGGGGTATACCCGTGACGCGATTTCGCGCGCATATAAAGCAACCAAGCATGAGTGCTCAGCAACTGATGGATAGCGATGACAATTGACGGAGTGCCAACGCGTGACCGTGCCAGCGAATGGCAGATTGCGGATATCAAATTGCATAGACTTCATGACGACATGCTACCGCGGGGACACCGGGACCTCTAGCTTTTGACCCAGATGTATCACATTCGTCTCAAGTCCATTGAGTTCTTTCAACGCTTGCAGAGATAGCCCATAGCGCGCAGCAATTTCTGACAACGTATCACCACGTTTCACTTCGATAGTCATGCGCTTACCTGCGTTTTGTTTACGCCAAGCAACAAAGGTATTTGCCGGAGGGCTTTTTTCAAAATACCGCTTAATCCCTTCAAAAATCGCAGCAGCGATCTTTTCTTGTTCCCGTGAGCTCGAGAGTCGCTTCGCATCAGAACGATTTGATAAGAATCCGGTCTCTATCAATAGCGACGGGATATCAGGACTTCGGAGGACTACAAAGTTCGCAAGCCCGAGATGCTTTTTATGCACCCGTCCCGCGTCCTTCAAATCGTTTAACACACCTTCGCCAGCCTGCTTTGAGATTCGAATCGCCGATTCCATCGACATATTTAACAAGACTTGGCGCGTATCATTGTCCACATCACCTAAATCGACACCACCAGCAAGATCATCCGCGTTTTCCGTATTCTGCAGCCAACGCGATAACTCTGAGTTTGCGCCCCTCAAGGACAGAGCGTACACCCCGGTACCACGGACATTACGATTCTTTGGAAAGCTATCCGCATGGATTGATACAAAGAAGTCAGCCCCTGCCTCACGCGCAATCCGAGGGCGATCTTTCAACGCAATAAACCGATCATCATCGCGGGTGAGGACTGCACGATACCCTGGCTCACTCTGAAATCGCCTGGCTAGTCGCTTAGCGATTTGTAAAACAACCTTCTTCTCAACCACCCCATAGGATGATGCACCTGGATCCTTGCCGCCGTGGCCTGGATCGATTGCCACCACAATATCGCGCTTCTCAACCGGAGGCTCGGCAGTCTCGCTCACTGAAGCAGTGCGGACAGATGCTTTTTCGCCAGCCACATAACCCACAACATCAATCACCAAACGATCCGGATAACGGCCTTTGGGACCTAGGGCAAAAACACTCGATCGGTAGTCCCCACTTAAATCAAACACCAAACGACTGCCGTTTCCGCGCACCGAACTACGCACACGCTTGATTCGAGAATCATCAATTGAATCCAACGATTGAAGGGTTTTGGTACTCAGATTATTGATATCGAGCACTAAACGACTGGGATTATTTAAGTTGAAATGAGAGAACTTCGGTTTACCCGACAGCTCGAGCACCACGCGAGAACTGTCTTGGTCGGCTGATGAGCGTACGGATTTCAAATCAATCGCATGAACTGATGCAGCAAAAAGTACGACGAGAAATGTAGTCAGTAATCGAATCATTCGGCTTTAGGAACCTTCAACTCAGACAACCATTGTTCACCTTTCTTCGATTTTGCCGATAAGGCGCACATACGACCTTCATCATGCCAAATTAAATGCACATCCAGGTCAGGAACAGGCAGTAAGGGGCCCGCTCGTTCTGGCCATTCAATGAGCAATCCCTGACCATCCAACATATCGCGAAAACCCATCAATTCAAGCTCTTCAGGATCTTCCAACCGATATAGGTCCATATGAGACACTGTGAGCTTCTTACTGATTGGATAGGTTTCACACAGGGTATAAGTCGGTGAAGGAATCGCATCAGTCACCCCAAGCTTTTTCAAAAAAGCACGTGCTAAATGACTCTTTCCGGCACCCAGATTTCCAGTCAATGTGACGAGAAATGGGGCTTTGGGACAACTCTTCGCGAGCGCCTTACCAAGCTTTCTAGTCATCGACTCATCGATTAATTCTATGCGCATCGAGGATTCCGGTTCGCGATTACTCTGGTAGTGTACCGGTCATGGACGGATCTTGGCACCAATCTGATGAAGTTCTCGCAAAGCTTGAGGCTAAAGCGCGAGAGCTTGGCTTCACCTCCATCGGAGTCACTGATCCCGATGTGTCTGAGCACGTCCCTTATCTAGACGCGTGGCTTGAGTCTGGGTTTCATGGATCGATGGAGTGGTTCGAGCGACATTTAGACCTCAGAAAAGATCCGATACGTCTCGTTGAAGGTACCCAACGGATCATTTCTGTCAGACTCGATTACCTACCGGAAAATACCGACTGCATCGAGATTTTAAACGACCCCGATAAAGCATACATTTCACGCTATGCGCTCGGGCGCGATTACCACAAACTCATGCGTAAACGCTTAAAGCACTTAGGCGACTGGCTTACTGATGAAATTCAGCCTCATGGTTTTCGAGTGTTTTCAGATTCTGCGCCCATCCTCGAAAAGCACCTGGCGGAAAAAGCAGGCCTTGGTTGGATTGGTAAACATACCCTGTTGTTGTCACGTAATGCAGGCAGTTGGTTTTTCTTAGGAGAACTCCTCACTGATTGTCCATTACCACTCACCCAGAAGACTGAACAGGCGCGATGCGGATCTTGTACTGCGTGCCTTGATATTTGCCCGACAAAAGCGTTTCCAAAGCCATATCAGCTTGATGCCACACAATGCATTAGCTACCTGACCATCGAGCACAAAGGAGCCATTCCTGAAGAATTAAGAGCTCCCATGGGGAATCGAGTATTTGGTTGCGATGACTGTCAGTTGGTTTGCCCTTGGAACCGCTATGCATCTGTTGGAGATCCTGCATTTGCTCCAAGACATGCGCTCGATAATCAGTCACTGATTGATCTGTTTCAGTGGAGTGAAGAAGAATTTCTCTTAAAAACTGAGGGAAGCCCTCTTAGACGGGCTGGCTTCGTGAAATTTCTTGAAAATATCGCAATTGGACTCGGCAATAGTGTCAGCCATACCGCACAGGCCATTGAGATTTTAAGCCTCAAACGCGGTATGCATGGCGCTGTCCTGGATGAGCACATCGATTGGGCGATATCTCGCCTTAAGAGTCGAGCTTGAGAAAATGAGTCCGGTAATGTTTAAGTTCGTCGATCGACTCGTGGATATCGGCAAGCGCAAGATGCTGACCTGATTTCACAAGACCTTCACATGCTTTTGGATTCCAGCGCCTTGCGAGCTCTTTGAGCGTCGATACATCCAAATTCCGATAATGAAAAAATGCCTCGAGCGTCGGCATATAGCGCGCTAAAAAGCGACGATCCTGGCAGATTGAGTTGCCACACATCGGAGACTGACGCGGGTCTAAAAACTCACTCAAAAACTCAATCGTTTTCGCCTCTGCCTCTTCTTCTGTCACGCTCGATTGTTGGACGCGTTCAGTCAGCCCAGACTTTCCGTGCTGCCGCGTATTCCACTCATCCATGCCATCGAGCATTGCCTGTGACTGACTGATCGCATAGACAGGTCCCTCGCCAAGAACATTCAGATCTTTATCGGTCACAACGGTCGCTATTTCGATGATTCGATCGTTTTCAGGTGAGAGCCCTGTCATTTCCAAATCAATCCAAATTAAATTCAACGCGTCTTTCATAAATGTCCTGTAAATGTCATGCACTCTGAGAGGGTTTTCGACTGAGTCACTACCTTGAGCAATCGATCGACACCCAAAGCCACACCGTAGCTGTCCGGCAAACCAGACGTCAATGCATCAATCAACGCATCGTCTCTCGGAACAACCGGCCGCAGCAATGACTCACGACGCCTATTGTCCTCATCAAAGCGTGCAGCCTGCTCAACTGCATCGGTGAGCTCGTGGTAACCATTTGCAATTTCACTACCGGAAATATACAGCTCCGCACGCTTAGCAACGCGGTCAGCGCCGTCAAGATCCGCACGCGCAAGCGCTGATTGGATCGCCGGAAAATCGATCACAATATGGTTCGTAAGATGTGGCTCGATCTCAGTTGCAAAAAGCACATTCAAGAGACTATCCAAATCAAGCGAAGATGCTGCTTTTGCACCAAGCAAATCACTGCCAAACCCAACAAGGTCATCTACTGTCGCTTGATGCGGATTCAGCCCATAGGTTGCCTCAAAGACATCTTTATATGCGATGACCTCAGGGCGCCCACATTCTGTCAGGGTTTCGATTAAATCTTGTATTTCCGACACCATGGCCTGAAAGGGACGAATACTCGTCGGCCGATACCATTCGAGCATTGTGAACTCGATGGCGTGCTCAGATCCCTCTTCATTGGCGCGGTAGGCTTTGCCAATCGCATGGATCGGACATTGGTATTCCGATAGGAGCCGTTTGAGATAAGTCTCCGGGGAGGTGAGCAGATAGCCAACATGGAATCCAGCCGGGTCGCTGACGGTAAAACTATCAAGCCATGGATCAGATGCAGGGGCTTTAGCAATCGCTGGCACATCAACTTCTAGCGATTGTCTTGCCTCGAAAAACGAACGAAGCCCGGACAGTAAACTGGCACGGGCTTCAAGAATGGTCTTTGTGGCCGTTGGCCGACCCATCATTTTTTCGTGGCGCGTGAAACGTAATCGCCAGTACGCGTATCAACACGCAGCACTTCACCGATCTCGATGAAAAGCGGCACGTTCACGACAGCACCTGTCGATAGCGTCGCAGGCTTAGAACCACCTTGCGCTGTATCACCTTTCAGGCCTGGATCTGTTTCGACAACTTCCAATTCGATGTGATTTGGAGGTGTCACCGCCAATGGTGCGCCATTGAATAGCGTAATGATGTAGGTCTCTTGCTCTTTGAGCCACTTAGACGCATCACCGACTGCTTTCGCATCGGCAGCATGCTGCTCAAAAGAACCATCGGTCATCATGAAGTGATAGAACTCGCCATCGGCATATAAAAATTCCATGTCGAGATCGATCACATCAGCCGCCTCAACCGAGTCTCCCGACTTGAATGTCTTTTCGACGACGCGACCCGTTTTCAGGTTTTTGATCTTAACGCGGTTAAACGCCTGACCTTTTCCTGGCTTCACGAACTCGTTTTCAACGATCGTGCATGGATCGCCATCGATCAGTACTTTCAGGCCTGATTTGAACTCGTTAGTTGAGAACGACGCCATGAATTACTCTCCAGTAATCGCAACTGTAATGGTTGCAAACACTTCAGCGTGAACCTGACACTGCACTTCGTGCTCGCCAGTGGTACGCAATGGACCTTCAGGAAGACGCACTTCACTCTTGTCCAGTGTCAAACCAGCCGCTTCAGCTGCTTCAGCAATATCACGCGTACCGATTGAACCAAACAGTTTGCCTTCATCACCAGCTTTCGCTGTGATCGCAACTGTTTTGCCATTCAAGCTTTCAGCGCGCGCTGTCGCCGCATCCAATTGCTCTTGTGCCGCTTTTTCAAGCTCTGCGCGGCGTGTTTCAAACTCAGCAATGTTTGCTTCGTTTGCCAATACGGCACGGCCCTGTGGGAGCAGGAAGTTACGAGCGTAACCGCCTTTTACAGTGACACGGTCACCGAGAGCACCGAGCTTACCGACTTTCTCAAGCAGAATTACTTCCATTTATTCATCCTCATCTTCTGGAGGCTCTTGACGAGCGCGGGTTCGAAAATCCACAAACGCGTCAATGACCGCCAATAACGCCAACAACAATAAGAGGTATGGCGTAAAAAATACCAATGCTGTGTAGAACATGATGATGAGTCCTCTCGACTCCCTCATGCTCGTCAGCCCATGTACCAATGCAATGCCGGCAAACATCAAAGGCAACGCACCAACCGGAGAAAACCGGAGCATCCACGGATCAATCAAAAATCCAGTGGCTGCTAGGACGAGGCAACCAGTTGCAAACACGGGCGATAACATGACCGCCTCAAACTCAGCCTTAAACCCGCCCGGATTATAGGCTTGAGCCTGTAAAGCTCGTGCAAATGTCAGAGCAAACAAAGCGCTCACCATATGCACAAAACTCAGTGCGCCAACAGAAAGTGATGCCATCCAAGCATCCACTGTGGCCCCATCCACTCCAAGAGCGGTGAGTTGCGCCGGCGGAGCGACCACTTCTTTGATCGCTACAACCAAGCCCTTGAGCGTCTCTTCATAGAGCGCGCCTACTAAAAACACCAAACCAAGCGATAAACCGAGTCCTACCATGAGGACTGCAAGCCAGCTCAGTGTTCGGTGAAGTACTGCTGCCAAAACAACCGTAATCACCAATACCAGCAACATGGCTGAGTCACCGAATCCAAATGCCATCACCGATGCGACAAGCATTGGGACTACGGTCACCATTAGGGACTTATCCAGGCCACGGCGTAGTGCATAAAGCGCAACGACCGAGGCACCTGCCCATGACAGTAGCGGTAAAAACAGCAGCAATGATGCGATCAATGCTGCCCGCCACTCAGACGCCATTAAATAGTGCGCCAGCCGTGCCATGGGATCCCCTGTTAATTAGATATCGTGCGAATCCGTATATGGAAGCAATGCCAAATAACGCGCGCGCTTGATCGCTGTAGCGAGCTGACGCTGGTACTTCGCACTTGTTCCAGTAATACGTGAAGGGACGATCTTACCGGTTTCGGTAATGTACTGCTTCAGCGTATCCAGATCCTTGTAGTCGATTTCTGTGACATTTTCAGCCGAGAAACGACAGAATTTACGACGACGGAAAAAACGTGACATATCTCTCTTCCTTACTCTTCAGTTGCTTCTTCAGCATCAACGGCATCATCGATGTCGCCAGCTTCTACGTCTTCAACATCTGCATCATCTGATTGCTCAGCATCGCGATCACGGCGACGCTCTGAGCGGTCACGATCCTGACGGCTTTCAGCAGCTTTAATTGGAGAGATTTCTGTGACAGCGTCTTTCCGCTTGATAACCATGTTACGCAACACAGCATCGTTAAAACGGAAGGTTGTTGTGAGTTCGTCAAGAACTTCAACAGAACATTCGATATTCCAAAGAATGTAATGTGCTTTGTGCAGATCATTGATCGAATACGCCAACTGGCGACGACCCCAATCTTCAAAGCGATGGACAGATCCACCACCTTCAGTCACGGCATTTGTGTACCGCTCCATCATGGCTGGAACCTGCTCTGACTGATCCGGATGGAACAGCAAAACGATTTCGTAATGGTTCATTGTGACTCCTTACGGGTTTCACCACTCGGCCCATCCGAATGGCAAGGAGACTGCCTGTTACATAGACAGTAGGGCGCGGGAGTCTAGTCGACCCTGCACCCTATTGCAATGGTTAGGCTTTTTTAGCTGTCGAGATCGTACCGATCGTCGCCGTCTTCATCTTCCATACCAGCAGCAGGAATCTTCACATTGCGAGCAGGAACAACAGTCGAGATCGCGTGCTTATAAACCATTTGGCTGACGGTATTCTTGAGAAGAACGACAAATTGATCGAATGATTCGATTTGACCCTGGAGCTTGATTCCGTTGACCAAAAAGATCGACACAGGAACGCGTTCCTTGCGCAGAATATTCAAAAAAGGGTCTTGTAGCGAGTGCCCTTTTGACATAGTTACCTCCCGATACCGGACGGTCGTGGGACCAATCATCCTCTGCGGTCCCTAAGGTTGGGTGTTTCCACCCACGACGGTCTATGTATGCGTTTTTGTTGTTTATAAAAGACAGTTGTTGCTGCCCTTGCACACTAGTCTACACCAAAAGGCGTAGAAATCACGATCGTTTGCTCTCGGTCAGGACCCGTGCTGACGATGTCTATCGGAGCACCAACCAATTCACCCAATCGATGAACATATTCTTTCGCGGCCTGAGGCATTTCGTCAAGCGAGGTCGTTCCAAAAGTTGTCTCACTCCAACCCGGCATCGTTTCATAGACCGGCTTGGCATCACAAAAATCATCGCCACTTGGCAAGTAATCGACCACTTCACCATTTGGAAGCTCATACGCGACACACATCTTGACCTCTTCTAGGCCATCGAGCACATCGAGTTTAGTCAAACAAATTCCGCTAATCGAATTCACTTCAATTGCATGCCGAACAGCGACCGCATCAAACCAACCGCAGCGTCGACCACGACCAGTCGTCGTACCGACTTCCTGCCCTTTGACAGCCAAATGCTCGCCCACAGAATCAAACAGTTCTGTTGGCATCGGCCCTGAACCAACGCGCGTTGCATAGGCCTTGGTAATTCCTAATATCGCATCGATGTAGCGTGGCCCGAGACCTGAACCCGTCGCCACACCACCAGCTGTGGTGTTTGAACTCGTGACAAATGGATAGGTGCCGTGGTCGATATCCAGAAGGCTGCCTTGAGCGCCTTCAAACAGCATAATCTTGCCCTCACGGCGGCTCCGGTGAACCAGATCAACTGTGTCACAAACCGCAGATTTGAAGTAATTCACCGCATCCAACGTCTCTTCAATCATCGCCTCAACATCGACGGGCTCAGCTTGGTACAGGTTGGTCAAGATGAAGTTGTGATACTCCATCAGCTCACGGACTTTTTCAGCAAACCGCACAGGGTCCATCGCATCGGCAACTCGGAGACCGCGACGCGACACTTTGTCCTCGTACGCTGGGCCGATGCCTCGACCAGTTGTTCCGATCTTTGCATCGCCTCTTGCCGCTTCACGCGCCTGATCGAGCGCGACATGGACACGCATGATGAGAGGACAATTGGTTGAGACATGCAAACGATCAACGACCGAATGACCGCGCTCTTCGAGCATCTTAATTTCTTTGACAAGCGCCTCTGGAGATAACACCACCCCGTTGCCAATCACGCAACGAACGTGTGGGCGCAAAATCCCAGATGGAATCAAATGCAGGGCCGTCTTCTGACCATTGACCACCAATGTATGGCCCGCATTGTGGCCGCCTTGATAACGAATGACGTAGTCCACTTTTTCCGTCAGGAGGTCGACGATTTTCCCTTTACCCTCATCGCCCCATTGGCTGCCGAGAATGACTAAACTCTGATGCATATGTAATGAACCTAACTCAGTTCGCGAGGCGAACCAGTGTTTTCAAATCAGCGCTAAAGCCTGTTGCAGCTCGCGCTCTACCAAATGATTCTCCGACGTGATCATAACGACCACCCCGAACCAATAATTGATCACCTTTCAGTGAGTAAATTCCAAAGACGAGACCGGTGTGATAATTAAATCCATGGGTTTCACCCAAGTCGCAATACCAAGACACTTGATCGGCATTGAGTCCACGCTTGACCTCTGTGATATCAGCACATGCCTTCTGCAAAAGCGCGACAGATTCACTCCGCTGCATCACGGTATCTAATTCTCCGTAGGCATCTTTGAACACGGCAATCTCAGGGACCGTCTGCTCGAGTGTAGCCAACGCATCCAAATCCTTACGAGCAAGCGCATCGAGTGCCTTCGCTTGAAATGTCGCAGATTGCTTAACGAGAACTGACTTCAGAGCACCCGCATGGCCAAAGTCGATCATCAACGGCTCATCAGTGAACAGTCGCACTGTATCAAGCGCCAGCTGTACCACTTCGATATCAGCAGAAAGATCAGGATTACCAAAAATTTCGGCGCCAAGCTGGAGTGGCGAACGACTGGGTTCACCACCTGATGCAACCGCTCGAAGGACGCTACCGCAATAACATAAGCGCGTTGTACCGGATTCATTCAACGCATGCGCATCGATCCGCGCAGCCTGTGGCGTCATATCTGGACGGATGCCCATGAGCCGACCCGATACCCGATCAGTGATGACCATGATTTGATCGGACAAGTCCTGGCCAACACCGCTTGTAAGGCCATCCAAATATTCAACCATCGGGGGCATGATGAGGCCAAAATCAGACTTGCGGAACAGATCCAAACACTGGCGACGACCGTCTTCGATCGCCCACGCCTCATCTGGGAGGCATTCCTCCATACCGTCGGGCAATATCCAGCTGGGTCGCGTCACATTCCGTCCCTAGAAACATCAAAAGAGGCGGCGAGTTTACCAACACTCACCGCAAGACGCATCTGGCAATCAGAATTTAACAAGATACGAGAGCGCGCTGAGATCGTGGTGGTTGAGACAATGGTTTGCCTCATCACGCACCTTGGGTTTCGCGTGATGCGCAACGCCAATTCCTGATGCAGTCAGCATCGGTATATCGTTTGCCCCATCGCCAACAGCCATCGTCTCAGTCAATGCAATGCCCAACACACGAGCTTCGCTCTCAAGAGTTTGCAACTTCATCGAGCCATCAATAATGGGCGGAACGACACGACCAGTGACCTCCCCGCCCTGACACTCAAGCGTATTCGATAAAACAAAATCCATTCCAAGGCGCTCACCGATTTGCTCGGCAAAATAGGAGAAGCCGCCAGAAACGATACCCAATCGGACGCCGGCCCCTGATAAATTTGCCGTCAAAACATCAGCACCAGGCATCAACGTAAGGCTTTGATAGACAGTATCGAGCTTCGACTCAGAAAGCCCTCTCAGAAGACCCAGACGCTCTGTGAAACTCGCGATAAAGTCGAGCTCACCACGCATCGCTCGTTCAGTGATGGCAGACACCTGATCACCCAATCCAAACGCCGCAGCAAGCTGGTCGATTACTTCTTGTTCAATCAGTGTCGAGTCCATATCGAACAAAGCAAGCTTCGGACGCTCATCGCGAACCAACAAGTAGTCTGTGCTAGCTTTGTCTGCGTGCGCTTTGAGAAGATTTTCATCAACGGTATCGACAGACAACTCAATGCAATCGCAAGTCGCTGGGACCAAAAGATCATTTGGACGACGATGCAAACGCTCCTGATCATTGAGCTCGCAAACCTCTAATACGGTTTCAAGCGCTTCGATGTGACTAGCGTCACTAACGAACCACAGAAGCCTCACGATTCCGCCTCAAGCTTATCCACTCGCTGGAACCCACGCGGGAGGAGCTTCCCACGACGCGCACGCTCCCCAACGAAGTTCTCAAGATCTGATGGCGACAAAGTGACATGACGCTTACCTGCGATCACACGAAGCGAGCGCAGTGGCGGCAAGACCGTGATCGCAGTGACACGATGTCCTTCTTTGAGCAAGGCAGGTGGTATCTGGACAAGTTTATTGCCCTTACCTTTGGCAAGTTCCGGCAATTCATGCGCCTCAAAAACAAGTAAGTGGCCACTCGAAACAGCAATAGCAATACGCGACAACTCGACATCACCCATCACAGCAGGTGGCAACAATTTGGCATCACCCAAATTCACAACAGACTTACCCGCTTTGTTTCGGCCAAGTAGATCACCGTGCTTACAAATGAATCCGTAGCCATGATCTGTCGCCAACACCCATTTTGTCGTCTCGTCAGCCAACGCAAGCTGTGTCACTTTCGCGCCAGCAGCGAGATCAATTCGACCAGATAAAGGCTCACCCTGACTTCGCGCAGAGGGAAGGGTATGGGTTTGCACTGAATACGCACGACCCGTGGTATCAAATGCAACCAGTGGTTGGTTCGAGCGGCCTTGTGCAGAAGTGAGGTACTGATCACCCGACCTATAGGCGAGCGCCTCTGGTGCGATGTCATGACCTTTAGCAGATCGGATCCAGCCATTGTCACTCAGCACAACAGTCACGGGTTCAGAAGCAACCAACTGATCTTCACGCAGAGCACGCGCTTCCTGTCGGACAACAATCGGTGATCTACGCTCATCGCCATAGGTCTCAGCGTCCTTGGTCAGCTCGTCGCGCATCAACTGTGTCATTTTCGCGCGAGACCCAAGCACACCTTCAAGATACTTGCGCTCCTTCTCAAGTTCCTTTTGCTCAGCTTGAATTTTGACTTCTTCAAGTTTCGCTAAATGGCGTAAACGCAGATCGAGGATGGCATTGGCTTGAACTTCGCTCAGCCCAAAACGTTCCATCAATTCAGTTTTTGGCTCATCTTCTTCACGAATGATGCGAATCACTTCATCAATATTCAGATAGGCAACGAGATAGCCTTCTAAAATATGCAGTCGGTCCATCACCTGATCGAGACGATGCGTTAATCGACGTGTCACTGTCTGGCGACGCCAATCGAGCCACTCGGTCAAAATTGAACGCAATGATTTGACTTGTGGACGGCCGTCAACACCGATCATGTTCAAGTTCACACGATAGGTTTTCTCAAGATCAGTGGTCGCGAATAAGTGCGTCATCACTTCTTCGGCATTTACTCGGTTTGAGCGTGGCGTTAGAACCAAACGAATCGGATTCTCGTGATCTGACTCGTCGCGTAAATCAACAATCATTGGCAGTTTCTTGGCCTGCATTTGCGCAGCAATTTGCTCAAGAATCCGAGCTGGCGATGCCTGATGTGGTAACGCATTAATCACGATATCACCATCTTCAGATACATAGGTCGCGCGCATCCGTATGGATCCATTACCGGTTTCATATACCTTCGCGAGATCTGCCGGCGACGAAATGATTTCTGCGGTTGTCGGATAGTCAGGGCCTGGAACAAAGCGCATCAAATCTCTGACGGAAGCATCCGGGTCATCCAAGAGATGAACTGCAGCGTTCACAACTTCACGCAAATTGTGTGGCGGTATATCGGTGGCCATACCGACAGCGATACCTGTGGTTCCATTGAGAAGAATCGATGGCACTCGCGCCGGCAGCAATTTAGGTTCTTTTAATGTCCCGTCGAAATTGGGCTGCCAATCAACCGTCCCCTGACCCAATTCATCAAGAAGGATTTTTGCAATTGGCGTAAGGCGCGCCTCGGTGTAGCGCATTGCGGCGAAGCTTTTCGGATCATCTGGGCTACCCCAGTTCCCTTGGCCATCAACCAGCGGATAGCGTGTAGAAAACGGCTGAGCAAGCAGCACCATGGCTTCGTAGCAGGCTGAATCGCCGTGCGGATGGAATTTACCGAGCACATCACCAACGGTCCTTGCTGACTTCTTGTGTTTGGATTGTGCAGATAAACCCAGTTCGCTCATCGCATACACAATGCGCCGCTGCACAGGTTTTAATCCATCACCGATATGCGGAAGAGCTCGATCCAGAATGACGTACATCGAATAATCGAGGTACGCCTTTTCTGTATAGGTTTTTAAGGGAAGCCGTTCAAAAGCTTCGGTAGATTCAAGCGCCAATGGAGGACCCTTTGAGTCGTTAGAAAAACCAAACGCTACCGGTGGAATCGCTCGTACGCAAGACTACCGAGAATTAAAGCGATCAAATACGGGATGATCACCGCAGGCTCCATCAAGACTGATGCAAATGCAGGGCCCGGGCAAAGACCAGAGATACCCCAGCCAATCCCAAAAATTGCGCTACCTATAATTAATGGCTTGTCGATCACGCCAACCGTAGGTACTTGGATATCATCGAACACCACTGGCTTTTCACGCCGTTTGAGCATCAAAAATCCAATCGCTGCGACCGGAATCCCGCCGCCCATCACGAAAATCAGACTAGGATCCCAGATTCCGGCAATATCGAGGAAGTTAACGATCTTGGATGGATTGGTCATTCCAGCAAGATACAAACCGCCACCAAACAAGGCGCCAAGTACTAGAGCAATGATCTGTGTCATAGCGCCCCCCCTAACACGTGACGGATCACAAAGACCGTAATCACCGCCGTGGTCATGAACGTGCAAGTTGCAGCAATTGAGCGCTTAGACAGCCGTGAAATACCGCAAATGCCGTGGCCACTGGTGCACCCTGAGCCGACACGCGTTCCGTAGCCAACCAGGAATCCACCAACGATCATTGGAATCAATCCCATGGGTTCAAAGCCATGTGGCGAGGGTGCAATCATTGATAGCACCAATGGCGTGACCACCAATCCAATCAAGAAAAAGGGCCGCCAAGAACCTTCGCCAAAATCAAAATCCAGTGTACGGGCCACGATTCCTGTCATACCAAGAACTCGCCCAAATAAGAAAAATGCAGCCGCTGCCGACAATCCGATAAGAACACCTCCAGATAGAGAGAGAATCGGAGTAAATTCAGTCATAGTTGATACACCTCAATGTGAAAACGTAGGGAATACTATCGAATATCTTTACTGCTTGATATAAGCTTATAACTAAGCGCTCTAAGAGCAAGGAGATCGAAATGAACCCTGACGTTCGTGCTTTTTTTGACCCGGCCACTTGGACTCTGACCTACATTGTCAAAGATCCAAACTCTTCGTCCTGCGCCATCGTCGACTCGGTGCTTGATTATGAAGCAGCCAGCGGTCGAACGAAAACAAAAAGTGCAGATCAAGTGATCGCAATGGTCGAATCTGAAAACCTGACGGTTGAGTGGATTTTGGAAACCCATGTCCACGCAGATCACTTATCAGCTGCTCCCTATTTGCACAATAAACTTGGCGGGAAGATTGGCATTGGCGCCCACATTACCGACGTCCAAAACATTTTCGGCAATCTGTTCAATGCAGAGCCTGAGTTTCGTCGTGACGGATCGCAGTTTGATCATTTGTTTACAGATGGCGACACGTTTGCGATTGGCGGGCTGACTGCCACAGCGATGCATACCCCAGGCCACACGCCTGCTTGCATGACTTATCATATTGGCGATGCACTGTTTGTTGGCGACACCATGTTTATGCCTGACTTTGGAACGGCACGTTGCGACTTCCCTGGCGGCGATGCACGCGTTCTCTATCAAAGCATCCAGCGATTGTTAGCACTACCACCAGAAACGCGGATGTTTATGTGTCACGACTACATGCCAAATGGTCGTGAAATGCAGTATGAAACGACTGTTGGCGAGCAAAAAGCATCGAACCTACACGTGCATGACGGAGTTTCAGAGGATGAGTTCGTGGCCATGCGCTCAGCAAAAGACAAGACGCTCAGCATGCCGACACTCATCTTGCCATCGGTTCAGGTGAATATGCGGGCCGGAGAATTACCTCCAGCAGAGGATAATGGCGTACGCTATCTCAAAATTCCTCTCGATGCCGTCTAAGGAGGCACCATGATTATTCGTGAATTGACCACTGATCTCTCCGTTGCTGACCAACTCACATTGGATGATTTGGACGCAGTCAAAGAAGCAGGATTTAAAGCAGTGATTTGCAATCGTCCAGACGAAGAAGGCGAACCACACGCTGAAGCGGACGCAATGGCACAAAAAGCGAACGCATTGGGTCTAGAATTCCGCTATTTGCCGGTGAATGGCGCAAACATCACAGACTCAGATGTCGAGCAGCATGCAGCCTTACTTTCTGAAGTGCCGTCGCCTGTTCTGACGTATTGCCGCTCTGGTGCACGTTGCGCCAAATTGTGGGCACTCTCAGAAGCCGGTAAGCAAGATGTGAATACGCTTGTCGAAACCGTCGATAAAGCGGGCTTAAGTATTGTCGACATCGCACATCGTTTGTCATAAATCACGCGCAGACTGACTCGGTAACCTCACAGAAAGGACTCAATGCAAGTCGATATCGCAATTGTTGGCGCTGGAGCTGGCGGACTCGCCGCTGCAGCTTCCCTGTTAAAACAAAACCCAAAACTCTCGATCAGCGTTTTTGATCCTGCCGTAGAACACTACTACCAGCCTGGCTGGACGTTGGTTGGCAGCGGCATCATGCCTCAAGAAAAAACCGTCAGGTCAATGGACTCAGTGATTCCAAAAAAAGTCTCATGGGTTCAGGAAGCGGTGACAGAATTTCATCCCGACAGCGATTTCATCACGCTAGCCAATGGTGATGACGTGACTTACAAGGTGTTGATCGTCGCACCTGGGTTGAAAGTTGACTATGACGCCGTTCCTGGACTGCAAGACACGCTGGGACAAAATGGCGTGTCCTGTAACTATCGCTACGATTTAGCCCCCTACTCGTGGGAGTGCATCAAAAATCTGAGATCAGGGAAAGCAATCTTTACACAACCGCCGATGCCGATTAAATGCGCCGGAGCACCCCAAAAGGCCCTCTATCTCGCCGCAGATTATTGGCGCGAACAGGGATGTTTGAATGCTATTGATATCCAATTCAGAAATGCAGGTGCCGTCCTGTTCGGTGTGGCTGACTTCGTTCCCGTCTTAAATTCTTATGTTGAGAAGTATGGTGCGAAGCTCGAATTCAATTCGAACCTGATTCATGTCGACGGACCAAACAAAATTGCCACGTTTAAAGTGACAGACGCAGAAGGCAACGTGACCGAAGTTGAAGAATCCTTCGACTATCTTCATGCAGTGCCGCCACAGACATCACCTGACTTTATTAAAAACAGCCCGCTCTCAAATGAAGCAGGTTGGCTAGACGTCAATCAAGACACGCTGCAACACAACACATACCCCAATATTTTTGGTTTGGGTGACGTGATTAGTGCGCCAAATGCCAAAACTGCAGCGGCTGTGCGGAAACAAGCACCTGTTGTCGCCCGAAACATTAAACAGTTCATGGACCATGACACGCCTGACCATCAGTACGATGGCTATGGTAGCTGCCCGCTCACGGTCGAGCGCGGCAAAGTTGTAATGGCCGAATTTGGATATGGCGGGAAACTCCTGCCAACAATTAAAGGACTCGATCCAACAGTACCGCGGTCGATGTGGTGGGCTGTTAAAGCCAAGTACCTCATTCCGATGTACTTCGATCTCATGCTCAAAGGACGAGAACTTCTCGCAAAACCGGAACGTGCCAAGACTACCAATACTTGAATGGATTAAGACCTACAATCAATCCAAACTGAGTGACGATGCGGTTGCAGCCGTCATCGTCACCATCATGCTCATTCCGCAGTCACTCGCCTATGCGATGCTTGCTGGTTTGCCGCCTGAAGTGGGTTTGTATGCATCCATCCTACCGCTCTTTGCGTACGCACTATTTGGCTCGAGCATGACACTCGCTGTTGGACCTGTGGCCGTCGTCTCATTAATGACTGCAGCCGCAGTCAGCCAAGTCGCCACACAAGGTTCACCTGAATATTTAGGTGCTGCGATCCTTCTGGGGCTCTTGTCCGGAATCATCTTAATGGGGCTTGGATTTGCACGCGCGGGTTTTCTTGCCAATCTTCTCTCACACCCTGTGATCTCAGGATTCATTAGCGCGTCTGCGGTATTGATTGCGTTCAGTCAGTTAAAACACGTCCTAGGTGTGCCTGTGAATGGACATGACATGCCATCCATCCTGCACGATCTAGCAACTCACCTCGATGATACGAACCTGCCAACGCTCATCATCGGCGCGCTATCGATCTCATTTTTATTTTGGGTTCGCAGTGGACTGAAACCCTTACTGATGAAAACTGGCATGCCGTCAGGAATCGCAGGCACCGTGACAAAAGCTGGACCTGTGATGGCTGTGATTGTCTCTACGGCAGTCGTAAGTCTTTTTGCCTTGAATGAGTCAGGCGTTTCGATTGTGGGCGTCATCCCAGAAGGACTCCCGGTACCCACTTTTCCAGATCTTGATCTGACACTTGCAAGAGAACTTCTCCCCGCAGCCTTTTTGATCGCTATCGTCGGCTTTGTTGAATCAGTCAGTGTCGGTCATACGCTGGCCGCTCGGCGACGCGAACGAATTCAACCGAACCAGGAATTAATCGGCTTAGGTGCTGCCAACATAGCGAGCGGACTCGGCGGTGGCTTTCCGGTCACCGGTGGTTTTAGTCGTTCCGTTGTCAATTTCGATGCCGGCGCCAGAACACCACTTGCAGGCGTCATGACCGCAGTCATGATTGCACTGACCGCATTATTCTTAACACCGCTGTTTGAATATCTACCGAAAGCAGTTCTTGCTGCAACGGTCATTGTTGCGGTGTTGTCGCTGGTCGATCTCAAAGCAATTCATCGCGTTTGGGTTTTTTCGAAACCGGATTTTTGGGCGATGGCGACGACCATCCTTGTTGTACTCGGGATCGGTGTTGAGGCTGGAATTATTGCTGGCATTTTGGTCTCGATCAGCTTTTTACTCGCGAAAATTGCACGCCCTCATTTCGCGGTGATCGGTCAGATTCCCGGCACCCAACATTTTCGAAATGTGAACCGACACGATGTTTTGAAGAGCGAGAAGGTACTGGCCGTTCGACTCGATGAAATGCTCTATTTCTTGAACGGTCATACCTTCGAAGACGCTGTGAATGAATTACTCAACACCAATAAAAATCTGACTGACCTGGTCTTACTGTGCAATGCCATCAACGAAATTGATGCGTCAGGACTTGAGGTTTTGGAGTCGATCAACGAACGCCTGGATTCTCAGGGCATCAAGTTCCACTTATCCGAGGTCAAAGGGCCGGTTATGGACCGACTCGATCGCGTTGGGTTTAAGACACATCTCACCGGGCAAATTTTCTTGTCACACTATGAGGCGATGTGCACGCTCGATCCCGACTGCGAAACGAACGGAAACATTCAGTCAGCTAGAGCCTAACAACTCGCGGAAAGGACGCTCACCGGCAAGAGCCTCTTGAGCGTCTGTCGCATCCCAACCCGATGCAACCAACAGGCCTGTCCGTAAATCCCAGTTCAATTCACTTAACAATTGATAGGCGCGCGCCTGATCAAATCCATCAATTTGGCCCGCTAGAATCCGTACCTGACGATCTTTCAGCTTGGCATTGGTTGCCTGCACACAGAGCATCTCATTACCGAGGACACGTCCGAGCGCGGTCATCATCGCTGTCGAAAATGCATTTAACAGTGCTTTCTGCGCTGTTCCTGCGCCCAATCGAGTCGAGCCGGCGAGCACTTCAGCGCCTGTTTCAGTAACCAAACCGTGTTCTGCAATCTCAATCAATCGACCTGAAGGGTTCGAACTCACCCCAATGGTCAGAGCGCCACGCTCTTTGGCTGAAGCAATCACCTGGCAGGTGAATGGGGTATTGCCAGAGGCGGCTATACCGATGACCACATCGGATGCTGTGATGCCGCATCGGTCGACCTGAGCGGTCGCATCAGCCGCATCATCTTCAGCCCCCTCAACGGATTCAGCGAGTGCCTTGGCATCCCCAGCGATCAAATACGCTAAGCGACTCAGTGGCCACCCAAACGTTGGTACCAATTCAACGCCATCCTGAACGCCGATGCGAATCGAGCAGCCAGCACCGGCATAGACTAATCGCCCATCACTCGCACGAAGCCGGGAAGCGGAAGCCTCCACAGCAGCAGCCAATTGATGTGTAATTTTGCGGACAGCCTCAATCGCGTGAGCCTGCGATGCCAAGAGTCGATCAAGCTGCTGAGCCACCGGCAGTCGATCAAATTCTCGACCTGCCGGATCGACGATTTCCGTCGGCGGCAACGTTACTTTTTCTTGGCCCACGCGTCTTTCAACGTCACAGAACGGTTGTAAATCATCTGACCATCGCGGCTGTCAGGGTCTTGTTTGAAAAAACCAACGCGTTCGAACTGGAAATAGGCCTCTGGCATCAGCTTGCCAAGTGCGGGCTCAACCATTGCTTGACCATGAATCAATGATTCTGGATTGACCACTGATGCAGGATCCTCGTAGTGACCAGGGTCTGGCACCGTGAATAAGCGATCATACATGCGGACATCAACTTCATTCGCAGACTCTGCATGGACCCAATGAATGGTGCCTTTGACCTTGCGGCCTGACTGATCTTGCCCTGAACGCGTCTCTGGATCGTATCGCACATGGACTTCCGACACACGACCATCTGCATCCAAAACGACGTCCTCAAAATCGACAATGAATCCATACTTCAAACGCACGCTGCCACCAGGAACCAGTCGGAAGAATCCCTCAGGTGGATTGAGCTCAAAATCGGACCGATCAATGTACAGCTCACGGCCAAAGTGCATGGTGCGAGATCCAAGTTCAGGCCGCTTCGGATGCCAAGGCACATCAAGCTCTAAAGGATCCTGATCCCAGTTCGTGACAACCACTTTCAGCGGATCCAGAACAGCCATCGCTTTGTGCGCACGACCCTCAAGGTCATCACGAATCGAGCCCTCAAGAATCTGTAACTCAATTGTATTGGGTTTTCGAGTGACGCCAATGCGCTCGCAGAACAAGCGGATCCCTTCTGGAGAATATCCGCGACGACGCATGCCAGCGATTGTTGGCATCCGCGGATCATCCCAGCCAGAGACATGACCCTCTTGAACCAATGCGTTCAGCTTCCGCTTACTGGTGACCGTCCCCTCGAGTTCAAGACGACTGAACTCGGTTTGCTTCGGCCGACTTGGTACAGGGAGCTTTTTCAAAAGCCATTCATACAGTGGTCGGTGGTCTTCAAATTCGAGTGTGCAGAGCGAGTGCGTGATTCCTTCGATCGCATCACTCTGACCATGGGCGTAATCATAGGTTGGATAGATACACCAGCGATCGCCCGCACGCGGATGCGAAATATGCCGAATGCGATATAACGCTGGATCACGGAGGTTCACGTTTGGTGCAGACATTGAGATTTTCGCTCTCAAAATCGCAGAACCCTCAGGTAACTCACCATCCCGCATCTTTAAGAACAGCGCTTCGTTTTCTTCAGGAGAGCGATCACGATACGGACTGTCGATACCTGGCTCAGTCAAGGTTCCACGGTTGGCTCGCATTTCTTCCGCTGACTGCTCATCGACATAGGCATCGCCATTACGAATCAGATGTAATGCCCAATCAAAGAGTTGATCAAAGTAATCCGCCGTATGACAAAGCGCTGACCACTCAAACCCAAGCCAACGCACATCTTCTTCGATTGCATCAATGTATTCTTGCGATTCTTTTTCAGGGTTTGTGTCATCAAACCGAAGATTACAACGACCACCGAACTCTTCGGCCAAGCCGAAGTTCAGACAAATACTTTTCGCATGACCGACATGCAAATACCCATTCGGCTCAGGCGGAAAGCGAGTAACGATCTCTTGAATCTGGCCTTGTTTAATTTGGTCAGCAATCTTCGTCCGAATAAAATTGGTTGGTTTTTCGCTCACAATCACACCATCAATAACGCAGCGAGTTGTTTCCGACCCGCACGTGCTCGCGGATCATCATTGCCCAACCGATCGAAAATCTGAATCAACAACAATCGCGCAGCGTCTTCATTGTATTGGCGATCTGTCCGGACAACCGTCAACAATTGATCAATGGCCGCCTCAACATCGTCAGAAACCATCAAGTGTGCCGCCAAGAAATAACGGGCTTCACTGTCTTTCTCATTGGAGGCCACACGTGACTCACAGGTTGCTCGATCAGGCGCACCGGCAAGCAGATCCTGAAACGCCTTACCAGCAAGGATCGACTTCGCGCGTGGATCCATTTTCTGGGCATCAGGCAGTCGTTCAACGATCGCCTCAGCACTCTCTAAATCACCTTTTTTCAGTAGCGCCTGCGCCATGTCGAGATAGACATCATAATTTTCAGGGTCATCAGCTGTAATCAGCTGATACAGAGCAATCGCTTCATCATATTGACCCAATTCGACCAGTTCAGCCGCGCGCTCAAGTGGTGAGGCTTCAACCCGCTCAACATGCTTATCAAGCATGGCGCGAATCTCACCCTCTGGAAGTGCGCCCATAAAATGATCAGCAGGCTGGCCATTTTTAAAAAGCACCACTGTTGGCAAGGAACGCACACCCATTCCTGCGACGAGCATTTGCTCGGCATCTGAATCAACTTTGGCTAAAATAAATGCACCAGCATATTCATCAGCGAGCCGCTCGAGGATCGGGCCTAAGCTTTTACAAGGGCCGCACCACTCAGCATAAAAATCGACTAAAACAGGGGTTTCCTGTGATTTTTGTAAAACATCTGTCTCAAATGTTTCAGATGTGACTTGGATTGAATAAGCGTTGGACATAACAACCTGTCAGTTTCGTAAATTTGCGACGGAGTATACCCTGTCGTGACCTTCTGAAGTGAGACCGCACATGCAATTGAGTGACAGACAGCAAGAAATCATCGACGAGTTTCAGTTTTTTGATTCCTGGATGGACAAATATCAATACCTGATCGACCTCGGCAGGGAATTAGAGCCCCTTGAAGAATCAGAAAAATGTGAGAACAACCTAGTCAGAGGATGCCAATCACAAGTCTGGATGGTCGTTGACGGCGATGCCGATCACGTCTCTGTTCGTGCGAATTCAGATGCTGCGATTGTGTCTGGATTGATTGCGCTTGTGGTTCGACTGTATTCCGACGCATCAGCTGAAGACATCATTAAGACCGAGCCTGAGTTCGTCGAAGCAATTGGTTTATCTCAACATTTATCGCCAACGCGAGCGAACGGACTCGCCTCCATGCTGCAGCGATTAAAAGCGGAAGCAGCCCAATTGGTCGCCAAATCATCGTAAACTCTTGATATAGGACTTATTCGGTCCTATATAATGCGCACCCGGAAGAAATTTGTGGTGCGCCGATGGTACGACTATCAAAACTCACTGATTATGCATCCGTCATCTTAGCTCAGATGGCCAAGCATCCAGACGTTTTGTGGTCGGCGGGACAGTTATCTGAGGAATCCTCTGTTCCCAAACCAACTTGCATCAAACTACTAAAGCTTTTGGTGAAAGGAGGCGTATTGAACTCGACCCAGGGCGCTCGAGGCGGCTACAGCTTGGCCAAAGCTCCATCACAAATTCCGGTGAAAACGATTATCGAAGCCATTGAAGGACCAATGGCTATAACTGAGTGCGGAACAGACGAGACGCTGTGCCGGCTCACCGACCACTGCTCAGTGATGTCGCGGTGGCGGGAATTAGGTGATCAGGTCGACCACATTCTGACAAAAACAACGTTAGAGGATCTGATTAGCCCACATACGCTCTATGCGCGATCCGATCGTCGCATTGAGACTTTGGAGGTGTATTGATGAGTCAACAAGAGATCGATCAACTAGTCGACCAGGACTATAAATATGGATTCGTAACCGATATCGAATCCGATACGCTACCACCTGGCTTGAATGAGGATGTCATTCGTGAAATCTCAACTCGAAAGGGTGAGCCTGAGTGGCTATTGGAATGGCGCTTAGAGGCCTACGCCAAGTGGCTTCAAATGACGCCACCTGAATGGGCGCATCTTGAATACCCACCGATCGATTTCCAGTCCATTAGCTATTTTTCTGCACCTAAAAAGCAAGGTGACGGTCCGAAGAGTCTTGATGAAGTCGATCCTGCCTTGATTGAGACGTACAACAAACTCGGCATTCCACTTGAAGAGCAAAAAATGCTCGCAGGCGTCGCCGTTGATGCAGTGTTTGATTCAGTCAGCGTTGTGACAACGTTTAAAGAAAAGTTGCATGAAGCGGGTGTCGTCTTTTGCCCCTTGTCAGAAGCAGTGCACTCACATCCTGAGCTCGTTAAAAAATTCTTGGGCTCAGTTGTTCCTCAAAATGATAACTACTACGCAGCCTTGAATTCAGCGGTCTTCTCAGATGGCTCTTTTGTGTACATCCCGAAAGGCGTCCGCTGCCCGATGGAGCTCTCAACATATTTCCGGATCAATCAGCAAAATACAGGGCAATTCGAGCGCACGCTGATAGTTGCCGAAGAAGGATCATACGTTTCGTATCTCGAAGGATGTACGGCGCCACAGCGTGATGAAAACCAGTTGCATGCAGCTGTGGTTGAACTCGTCGCCGAAACCGATGCCGAAATTAAATATTCAACCGTCCAGAACTGGTTCGCTGGTGATGATGAAGGTAAAGGCGGTATTTACAATTTCGTCACCAAACGCGGCGAATGTCGTGGTGATCGCGCGAAAATCAGCTGGACCCAGCTCGAAACCGGGTCAGCGATTACTTGGAAATACCCAAGCTGTGTTTTGAAAGGTGCAGATTCTGTTGGTGAGTTCTACTCAGTCGCAGTCGCAGGTAAGAAGCAACAAGCTGATACTGGCACCAAGATGATTCACATCGGGCCAAGAACACGCTCAACGATCATCTCAAAAGGTATCTCAACAGCGCGTGGCCAGAATGCGTATCGTGGACTGGTGAAGGTCTTACCTGGCGCTGTCGATGCGCGCAATTTCACACAATGCGACTCACTTTTGATCGGTGATCAGTGCGGCGCACATACGTTCCCATATGTTGAAGCCGAAGAGCCGAGCGCTCAGCTTGAACATGAAGCAACCACCTCAAAGGTCAGTGATGATCAACTGTTCTATTTAAGAACTCGCGGCATGAGTGAAGAGGATGCACTCAACATGGTGGTCAATGGCTTCTGCAAGGAAGTCTTCCAGAAACTTCCAATGGAGTTCGCAGTCGAAGCCGAAGCGCTCCTTGGTATCACACTTGAAGGAGCAGTGGGCTAATGCTGTCTATTCGAAACTTACACGCACGGGTTGGTGATAAGCCCATCCTCAAAGGCATCAATCTTGAGATCAATGCAGGGGAAGTGCACGCAATCATGGGTCCGAACGGGTCTGGGAAAAGCACGCTATCCTCAGTACTTGCTGGCCGCGATGATTACGAAGTCACCGATGGTGAAGTGATCTATATGGGTCAAAACTTACTCGATTTAGAGCCCGAAGAGCGCGCTTGGGCAGGTGTGTTTCTCTCATTCCAGTATCCTGTCGAGATTCCGGGCGTCAAAAATATTTATTTGTTGAAGGCAGCCCTAAATGCGGTTCGCGAACATCGTGGATTGCCTGAATTAAAAGCAGGCGAGTTTTTAAAGCTGGTTCGCGAAAAGCTCAAAGTCATGCAAATGGATGAAGCGTTCTTGCACCGTAACGTCAACGAAGGCTTCTCAGGCGGCGAGAAAAAACGCAACGAAATTCTGCAGATGCAACTACTCGAACCAACACTTGCGCTACTCGATGAAACCGACTCTGGCCTCGATGTGGACGCACTTCGCGTCGTTGGTGAAGGGATCAACCGAATGCGCGCACCGGATCGTAGCGTATTGCTTGTCACACACTATCAGCGCCTTCTCGACATCGTAAAACCTGACTTTGTCCACGTCTTGGCACATGGCGAAATCAAATTATCAGGTGACCACACACTTGCTGAGAAGCTTGAGCGCGAAGGTTACGAAGGGATCGAAGCAGCATGAGCGGATTCAGTGAGTGGTTAGCTGACGTCAAGGACGTCCATGCGCCGGAGGCGCTAGCGGTTGGCTTACCCACAAAACGCGTCGAGTCATGGAAGTACGTCCCCACTCGAGGTCTTGCTCGCACCACGTGGCAACCAGCAAGTCCGAAGACTACCGAGCAATTCGCTGTCACCGGCGGTCAGTTTGTGAACGTCCCCGCAATTGATGGATTAACCGTATCTGACGATGCGCTGACAGACTCTGAGAAGAAACGCTTAGACGACATCAGTCAGGCACACGGATTTGGACTCACCCAGGCGGCTCTTCAGAACAGCCAATTGGTTCTGACTGTTCGAAAAACTACATCAGTTGTTTTGAATCTGCATCACCTTGCCAATCAAGCGAGTGCAGCTGGCTTTGCGACACTCATCATCCGTGTCGAAGCGGGAGCTCAACTTTCCCTTGTAGAACAATTCGAGTCAACAGATGCCGACACAGCAAACCTCAGCTCGCTGCGTTGCCTGATGACGCTCGCGCGTGACGCATCGGTGACTCATGTACGCTTCCAGGCAGCCAATACGGCAGCACATGTGTTTTCCAACCTCGATGTTGAGTGCGGTGAAAATGCATCGTACCGACTGCAGACAATCGAATTCGGATCAAAGCTAGCGCGTAATGATATTTACATTGCGTTAGCTGGTCGTGAGGCTTCCGCCTCTGTGAACGGGCTCGCGATCACAAACGGGTCGCAATACCACGATACCCACCTCGCAATTGACCACGTTGTTGGAGAAACCAACAGTGAGATGACCTTCCGGAATATGGTCGATGGTAAAGGTGAAGCAACGTTCAATGGCCGTGTATTGATCCGTAAAGATTCGCAGCGGTCAGCAACAGAACAATCGATTGCGAACCTTCTGTTATCCGAGTCTGCACGGGTCAATCCAAAACCGGAACTCGAGATTTATGCTGACGACGTCACCGCCTCACACGGGTGTACAGTTGGTAGTCTGAATAAAACCGAATTGTTCTATCTGAAAAGTCGAGGACTCTCAGAAGCGGACGCTCGCGCATTTTTGCAATATGCCTTCGCTGAAAAAATCGTCGAGGAAATTGAGCATCCAGACATCCGTGAGTTGGTTGAGACCCAACTATTGGGTGAGTTGAAACACGGCGAACTGATTGCCGAGCTCAAGGAATCGGTTGATGTTTGATCTGGCACGTGTTCGCAGTGACTTCCCCATTTTGTCACGTGAAGTCCACGGACAACCGTTGGTGTATTTGGACAATGCCGCCACATCACAAAAGCCAACCCAGGTCATCGAATCGATTAGTGATTACTACGATCGATACAACTCCAACGTTCATCGCGGAGTTCACACGTTAAGCGGTGAAGCCACCGATGCCTATGAAGGTGCTCGCGCCCGTATCGGACAATGGTTCGGTATCGATGACACAGGTGAAGTCATTCTGCTCCGCGGAGCGACTGAAGCACTGAACCTCGTCGCCAACACCCTCTCAACTCGGTTGAAGTCGGGTGATGTGGTGCTGGTTGGTGAGACAGAGCATCACGCAAATATCGTCCCTTGGCAGCAACTTGAGTCGCGGATCGGGATTCAAGTGATTCCGATTCCGGTGGATGTGACCGGTGCGTTGTGTCTGAAATCCGCACAATCACTCTGCCGGGAACACGCTGTCAAAGTCATCGCTGTGGGGCATGTGTCCAACGCGATTGGTGCGCTCAATGATGTCAAAGGCTTCATTGAGCTCGCCAAAGAAAACGATGCGTTCTCTGTCATTGATGGAGCTCAGGCTGCACCCCACATGCGAGTCAACGTCAAAGATCTTGGAGCCGACTTCTATGCAGTCAGCGCACATAAGTGCTGCGGTCCGACTGGGATTGGCGTTCTTCTTGGACGACGCGAATTACTTGAGGCACTCCCACCATGGCAAGGCGGTGGCGATATGATTGATCGCGTGAGCTTTAGCGGAACCACCTACAACGAGCTGCCATGGAAGTTCGAAGCGGGCACACCAAACATTGCCGACACAATTGGCTTTGCTACAGCGCTCGATTACCTCGAATCAATCGATTTTGACGGCGCTGTTGCCCATGAACATCGCGTCCATCAACACCTCACAGAGGCCATGCTCAGTCGTGACAAAGTGGATGTGTTAGGTCATCCAGCGCATTGGGTGAGCGTCTGTTCCTTTAATGTCAAAGGCGCACATCCAACAGATGTCGGAACTCTCCTAGACCAACTCGGTATTGCTGTGCGAACCGGTCATCACTGCGCGATGCCGACAATGGAGCACTTCGGACTACCGGGTACTGCACGCGCCTCAATTGCGTTCTACAACACGATTGATGAAGTGGATCGCTTCTTAGAAGCGCTCGATCGCGTCATTGGGATGCTGACAGACTGATGATTCCCTTTGCCGAACTCGACAAAGGCTCAGAACTCACCGTTCTCGAGAACGTCACGGGGAAGCAAGTCCCTCAAGGCATTCCGTTAACGCTCGGTATCGGAGAAACAGTCACGGTCACGCAGGCACTGGGTGACACCTTGACCCTCGATATCGGTAGTCGTCTAGTACGGATTGAAACCAACGATCTCGCTAAGCTCGGCGTTGCGGCCCCTGAACAAACCGATACCGAAGGTGCACTTTCCCTGGAAGATCAAGTTTGGGATGTACTCAAGCAAAGCTATGATCCAGAAATTCCCGTAAACATCGTGGAACTGGGTTTAATCTACGACTTGAGGATCTCCACGCTGATCGATGGACGCACACATGTGCGCGTGGATATGACCTTAACGGCACCAGGCTGCGGCATGGGACCCATTATGGCTCGGGATATCAAAGAGAAAATTGAAGCGCTCTCTGGAGTGGATCAAGCAGACATCCAAATGGTGTTCGATCCGCCTTGGGACGCAAGTAGAATGACTGAGGAAGCTCGCCTAGAAGCGGGTTTATTCTAGGAGACGTTATGAGTCAATGGATCGAAATCTCAACCATCAATGCGCTCGCCGACGGTGCCTATGAGCGCTTTGAGTTCGATGACGTTGATGTGTTGGTTTTCCGTGAAGGTGATCATGTCTACGCGATTGAAGACCTATGCACACATGACGGAGCGGAACTCTGTGGTGGTCTCTACATGAATGGTGAAATTGAATGCCCACGACATGGCGCACGATTTTGCGTCAAGACAGGCCAAGCACTCTCCGCACCAGCCTACGGACAGGTATCGACTTTCCCCATTCGTATCAACGATGACGGAGTGATCGAACTTCAACTCGAAGACGCCTAATGCGTCACCCCCTCCTGATATTTGGACTAGTTTCGGCAGCCTCTGCTGTCGCGTTCGAAGCCATTAACTTTCCACTTGGCGCGATGATTGGACCCATCTTTGCAGTCGGAACCCTAGCTTACATTACGGGAGAATCGCCTGAACCTGGCGTCGATGCGACAGATTTTGCAATCATGCTAATCGGCGTCGTTCTAGGAAGCCAAGTGACCCCCGAAGTTTTCAACCATGCAGAAAAATGGCCAGCGAGCATATTATTACTGTTACTGACGATGATTCTGATTCTTTTGACCTTGGGGCGAATCAATCAACAATTATTGGGAATGGAGAGAGTTAGTGCATATCTAGCCGGAGCCCCTGGGAATCTCGCGACTGCCGTTGCTATCGCACACCAGTTAGACGGATCGATATCCCAAGTGGCGATCTACCACAGCCTTAGACTGGCATTTTTGACGGTGATTACCCCTCTTATTTTTTATGTTCCCGAGACCCCTACCACATTCCAAGCTTTTGGAAGCTCAGATTTCGTGATTTGGATTTTACTGTTGGCCTTCGCTTGGTTGATGACACAGACGCTAAAAAAACTCAGCGTAACTACCCCCGGACTGCTTGCTGGCGCTATCGTCACTGCTTCAATCAGTTTGTCGGAAATAGAACTAATAAACCCACCTTCGTTTTTTATCTCCATTGCAATGATCATATTCGGATGGCAAATAGCGATCGATATACTGAAACAAGGTTTACTGATCTTGAGTAAGACGGTTGCGCCTGCAATTTGCGTGAACCTACTCGGCGTAATCCTAGCAGCGATTGGTGCGTACATAACGCACGTAGCGATTGATATACCGTTATCAGATACCTTACTCGCATTTATGCCCGGAGGGTTTCAAGTAATGCCCGTGGTTGCATTAGAGACCGGCGCTGATGGATTGTATGTTACGACACACCACCTCATCCGTGTGTTAGCGATGGGTATGCTTATCCCATTATTTGCTTACTTTTGGAGACGCTCTTGAGTTTTCTTGACCATTTCAACCATGCCCACAATGCCGATCTTCAATCATGGACACCCTGGTTTCAAGGGGATGCATTACTTGGTTATGTGCAAGACAACTTTAAAGAACGTGGCTTAAGTTTTGGTCTGTGGCAGGAAGTGGAACAAGGTCTCGTCATCCCAAGCTTGGCTGAAGAGAGGCTCAATCAACTCTTTGCCAGATTTGCAAAAGATACCTATGAAGAGGGTTTGCTCTGGAGCTGGGTTGGCGAGCCGTTTCCTGTCAAGGCGTCAGTAACAGACCCAACCCGGTTTGTGATGGAACGCACATTGACCGCACCACTCGGCTGCCTCACCTTTGGCGTCCATCTCAATGGCTACATCAGAACACGGAATGGTATCGAATTGTGGGTTGCAAAACGGTCACAGCACAAACCAACTTTTCCAGGGAAACTCGACAACATGGTTGGTGGTGGCCAGCCAGCGGGCCTCAGTCTATTCGACAACTTACTCAAAGAATGCTTTGAAGAAGCAGGCATTTCTGAGACGCAAGCAAGCCAGTCTATCGCGACCGGTACAATCAGCTACCGACACACAGATGGGCGCGGATTAAAACGCGATATTTTGTATTGTTATGATTTAGAGCTTCCTGACAGTTTCGTTCCTGTCTGTCAGGATGGCGAAGTTGAGTCGTTCGAAAGACTACCGATTGATGAGGTGTTGTCGATCATCGAAACCACAGACGCATTCAAATACAACTGCAATCTCGTCATTATTGATTTCGCAATTCGCCACGGAATTCTAACGGGCGATAACACTCCAGATTATGCTGAGCTCTGTGAGCGAAGAAACCAGCTCGCGAGTTAGCCAAGACCAGCAAGTAAGCGAAGATCCATTGGGGTGCGTAATGCAGGATCTTCTGCCTTGCACGTTTCGTGACCGATGACTTCATCATACGCACACTGATGAACAATCACTGCTTCCGTTCCACCGACATCGGCTAACGCAATACCAGCCTGTGTCGATGACTTGAATACCTGATTGTCACCATCTGCTTTTTTCAACATGGTCTCGCCAACTTCTGTGACGATCTTTACAAGATAAATAATCCCCTCAAACGCGTGAATCTCAAGAGTCGGCATCTGGCCTTTTGCAATCAAGGCTTTTAGATCGATTAGAGTCATGCCGTCTGCTCCTTATATCCTCGGTCCCGTAATGCATTTAAAGACTGTCTTAACCCGTTGAGTGTTGACGGAGCAATCAACCCCAATCGATCAATTAGTGGCTGATGGTGTGCTGCAGCTGAGCCACCGATGAAAACTGGAATTTTCCCGTCGAGTTGCGTTCTTAGTCGTGTCAGCTCCGTTGGAATACGCGGATCATCGGCTGGATACGTTAAAGATAAACTGACGACGCGTGCTCCAGACTGAAGCGCGCAAGCAGCAATTTCGTCCGCAGGTGTATTTGGTCCCAAGTAGACAGGGAGCCAACCATCGACTGAAACGAGTGCAGCAATCATCAAGGCACCTAGTTCATGGAGCTGCCCTGTTGGCGTGGTAATGACGATTTTTGGCTCATTGCCTGTGTAGGTCTCTCGGAATCGAAGTGCGCCAATGAACGTTCTCAAATGTGCTGTCGCCATGTGCTCATGGGCAATCCGCAGTTTTCCAAGTCGCGTCGATTCACCAATCTCACGAAGCAATGGTCCGATTACGGTCTCAAGATATGCCGGCAATGATTGCTTCACCAATCCCTCTTGCAAAAGCTGGTCGAACCGATGTTGGTCCATGGTTTGGACTGCAAACAACATGGCGTCGATATCGTCTTGGGTATCCGATGACTCAAGGGGACTCGTCCAACTGGGACGATAGACTTCGGCCTGATTGTCTTGTGCTTGATCGTAACGACTATCTTCTGACACCACATCTCGCAGCGCTTCAAGTGTCAGAGGCGCAACATCAACGAGGCGACGACCGTTTTGCTTTGCAATTCGAATCAGTCGTAAGCGCTCAATATCATAATCGCTGTAAAGTCTCCGCTTGGTATCACTACGCGCAGGATCCACAACGTGGTAACGTTTCTCCCAAGCACGAATCAAATCGACGGTTAAGCCGGTTCGGTTTGCAACCAATCGGATTGGATGGCGAGGTGCCGTGTCGATACTTGAAATCGTTTCTAATGAAGCCATAAGTGATAGTGTGGCAATGTTGTCCCAGTTTTGTCCAGACAAATATAGAACATGAGAATACTCATCATCGCCCTAGTGGTCCTTGCGCTGTTTTATCTGCTCACTCGCGGATCGACAAAAGGCTGGATTGCAGAAAATAAATGGAAAGTGATTGGTGGTGCAGTCGCCATTGGGATTTTGCTACTAGTCGTCACTGGGAAACTGCCGGCGCTAGCGGCTTTGGCAGCACCGGTTGCTGCCTTCGGTCGACGCCTGTGGAGCATGCGTGGGCTGTTATCAATGTTCCCACAACTGCGCCAAATTCTTGGCTTGGGCGCGGCAGCAGGGGCTGGTGCTGCCCATGCGAATCAACAGCGCAATTCCGGCGATGAACCCATGACAGCCAAACGGGCGGCGGAAATTCTCGGCGTGGATGAGCATGCAACACCTGCTGAAATCAGGGCAGCGCACCGAAAGCTGATGGGTAAAATGCATCCCGACAAAGATGGGACAGATTACCTCGCTGCCTTAATCAACGAGGCTCGGGATTTTCTGATCGCTCGCCCCATATTGTTGTGGTGGAGGACTCTTTTGAGGGCCTTGGTGGTGTGCCAAACCCCCTAGTTTACTCTTCGCTATTTAGAACCAATGGTCAACCAATTGATGGTGGTGA
>RGHP01000021.1 GCA_010024125.1 Gammaproteobacteria bacterium
CTGGATGGCTTCATAAGGAATCGCGTTGACCAGATCACGGAGTGTGATACCTGGTTGCATTTGTCCTTTAAAACGAACCAATACCGACTCAGGCATATCCAATGGCATGACCCCTGTTGCTGCAGCAAATGCCACAAGGCCTGAGCCACCAGGGAATGAGATACCGATTGGGAAACGGGTATGCGAGTCACCGCCAGTACCCACTGTGTCTGGGAGCAACATCCGGTTCAACCATGAGTGGATGATACCGTCGCCTGGACGGAGAGAGACGCCGCCACGATTCATGATGAAGTCAGGCAGTGTGTGCTGAGTATCAACGTCAACTGGCTTTGGATAGGCCGCTGTGTGACAGAACGACTGCATTGTCAGGTCCGCTTGGAAACCAAGACAAGCGAGTTCTTTCAGCTCGTCGCGAGTCATTGGGCCAGTGGTATCCTGAGAGCCCACAGTTGTCATGCGAGGTTCGCAATATGTCCCAGCGCGAACGCCTTCAACACCGCATGCTTTACCGACCATTTTCTGAGCCAGTGTGTAGCCTTTGTTTGATTCAACAGGCGCTTTTGGTGTTCTAAAGAAGTCAGCTGTTCCAAATCCGAGCGCATCGCGTGCACGTGTTGTCAGGCCGCGACCAACGATCAGTGGAATTCGGCCACCGGCGCGAACTTCATCGAGGATGACTTCACTCTTTAATGCAAATTCTGCAATCGTTGCACCTTGCTCGTTTGTGATAACGCCTTCATACGGTTTAACGATGATGACATCACCTGTATTCATCTTGGTGACGTCGCATTCGATTGGTAGGGCGCCAGCATCTTCCATCGTGTTAAAGAAGATCGGAGCAATTTTTCCGCCAATACACACACACACCGCCATAGCGTTTGTTTGGTACGAATGGGATGTCGTCACCCATGTGCCAAAGAACTGAGTTGGTTGCCGATTTACGTGAAGAACCAGTTCCAACAACATCGCCAACATAGGCGAGTGGGTTACCTTTTTTCTTCAACTCTTCGATTGTTTCCAGTGGCTTATCCATGCGCGCCTTGAGCATTGCTTGCGCGTGCAGCGGGATGTCTGGACGACTCCAAGCGTCAACTGCTGGCGATAAGTCATCGGTGTTTGTTTCACCAGGAACCTTATAGACAGTAACTTTGATTTCAGCAGGGATTTCAGGCTTATTCAAAAACCATTCTGCATTTGCCCATGATTCCATGACTTCTTGAGCCTGTGGATTACCTGCTTGACGTTTTTCTTCCACATCGTGGAACGCATCAAACATTAAGAGAGTGCTTTTGAGTGCTTCTGCGGATGTTTTTCCGACGTCAGCATCGTCAAGTAATTCAACCAACGGTGGAATGTTATAACCACCGAGCATGGTTCCGAGTAGGCGTGTCGCCTCGACACGAGAAACCAGACTGCATGCAGTGTTGCCTTTTGCAACATCAGTTAGAAAAGCAGCCTTGACGTAAGCGGCCTCATCGACACCCGCAGGAACGCGGTTTGTTAATAAATCCAGTAGAAATGCGTCTTCGCCAGCGGGTGGGTTTTTCAGAAGTTCTACGAGTCCAGCAACTTGGTCAGCGCTGAGTGGTTTAGGCACGATACCTTCAGCGGCACGTTCCTCGACATGTTTGCGGTATTCTTCAAGCACAATCATCGTCCTTGTTTAGGTTGAATTGAGCGCGGTGGGTGGATCCTTTTGGGAACCGGATCACGGCGCGCCAGGGAGCAAGAGTCTATCAAAAAAATTGAGAAGTCTGCGTCCATACTTGGTCGCAGACTTCTCTTTTTTTCAGTTTTCGATTGGGAAGGCTGGAAGTGTGGCCTTCGTCATCTGGCGGAGGCAACGAATCACCTGACAACTGTAGCCATATTCGTTGTCATACCAAACATACACAACACAGCTGTTGTTCCCAGTCGCGATGGTCGCAAGACCGTCAACGATACCTGCAGCACGCGATCCGACGAAATCCGAACTGACGGCTTCGGGCGAGTTTGAGTAGTCGATTTGCTTCTGCAATTTCGAGTGAACGGCAACATGACGCAGGTAGTCGTTCAGCTCATCTTTTTCGACCGGTTTATCCAGATTGAGTTTCAAAATTGCCATGGAAACGTTTGGGGTCGGAACTCGAATCGCATTACCTGTGAGCTTGCCTTTCAATTGAGGTAGTGCCTTAGCAACAGCTTTGGCGGCACCTGTTTCTGTAATCACCATATTTAAAGCAGCTGCACGGCCTCGGCGATCACCTGAATGGAAGTTATCAATTAAGTTCTGGTCGTTGGTGTAACTGTGTACAGTCTCAACGTGTCCATTTTGAACTCCATATTTCTCGTCAATGGCAGCCAAAACAGGGGTGATTGCATTGGTTGTGCAACTTGCTGCAGAAATGATCGTGTCTGCATCTGTAATCTCATCGTTATTGACGCCATGCACAATATTTTTCAGATCACCCTTACCAGGTGCTGTCAGTAGTACGCGGCTTGCACCTTTTGATTGCAGGTGTTGTGACAAGCCTTCGCGGTCACGCCATTTACCGGTGTTATCGACGACGAGTGCGTTGTCGATACCGTATGCGGTGTAATCCACTTCGGATGGGCTTGATGCGTAAATCACCTGAATACGTTGTCCATTGGCGATAATTGCATTGCTATCGTGATCTACAGTGATCGTACCGTCAAATGAGCCATGAACTGAGTCGCGGCGCAATAAGCTCGCACGCTTCATCAGGTCGTTGTCACCATTTTTGCGGATGACGATTGCGCGCAGGCGAATCGCCTCTTTTGAGCCGGATTTAGCGATCAGTTCGCGAGCAAGCAGACGACCGATTCGGCCAAAGCCATACAGCACGATATCGGTTTTCTTATTCCCCGCAGGTGCTTCTCCAGTTGCTCCTTTCAATTCGTCTGAGACGTAGTCGCTGAGGCTTCGGCCTGCGCCAAGGCGACGGAAGTTTACAGCCAATTTTCCAATGTCGACGTGGCATGGGTTAAGGTCGAGTTTGGCGACTTCGAGTAGGACGTCACGTGCCTCTTCTGCAGACAATTCTTCGTTTTCAACTTGGCGTGCAAATCGACAGCACTTGATGATGTTGATGACGGTGCGGTTGTTCAGCAATCGTCCGAAGATTGATGTCTCAATCGCTTTTTCACGGAAAAGACGGCCAATGATCGGCATCATTTCCTCGGCCGCGGCGATTTTGCTGTTCCAGTCCTCCATGGACTCGTTGAGAAGATCCAGTGACATGGTGTGTCCTCCTTAAAATCTTTGTGGGTGATTGTGAGGGTTTGATGCGTCTAAAATCAACTAATTTGAAAATAACGTTTTAAAAATGACCAATAATTTTAAAACGGTCATAATTTAATTTTTCGCAGTGCACGATTGTTTTTTGATTCAAAGTCCTAACACTTAACTACAAATAGAATTAAGAGACCGATCTTGAGTATGCAAACGCGAGTGCCCACCCCGTGTGTTGGGCTTTGTTCGACAACCTATGGCGATTCAGTATGTCGTGGATGCAAGCGATTTGCGCATGAGATCGTTGATTGGAATCGGTATGACGATGCGCAGAAAGCTGCCGTTCTGACCCGACTGACACAATTGATGTCGGGAGTTGTGAGTCGGTATGTGTTGGTAACTGATGCCGATCGATTAAAAGCGTCGCTCGACAGTCATGGGCTTCGGTATCGAAAAGATCAGCCGCCAGAATGTTGGGCATATGATTTATTCAGGCAGACTCGTGGCCAGTTTGCACGGTTGGCGGACCTTGGGCTAGCGAAACTTCCAGAAGCCGAATCAATGTCGTACCGAGAGATTTGGGATGTGATGAATTCTGAGTATCTTCTGGTCTCTGAGGGTCACTATGAGCGTTATTTTAGACAACCACTTGCCTTCGACTAATCCTTAAAGCCTTCGTTCGCTGAGTGCGGTATTCTATCGCGCCACAGGAGGTCCATGTGCACTACCCAACTATCGAATCAACACTCGGCAACACGCCACTTGTCCGACTGCAGCGCCTTAACGAAGGACTCGCGCCAGATGTCACCGTCCTTTGTAAAATGGAAGGCAATAATCCTGCTGGATCAGTGAAAGATCGACCTGCGTTTTACATGATCCAAGGCGCCCAATCGCGGGGAGAAATCCAGCCTGGTGATCGGTTAATTGAAGCAACCAGCGGTAATACGGGGATCGCACTTGCGATGGTCGGCGCCATTCTTGGATACCGCATGACCTTGATTATGCCGGATAACCTCTCTGATGAACGAAAGCGTGCCATGACCGCCTATGGAGCAGAGCTCATTCTCGTGTCAGAAAAAGAGGGTATGGAAGGTGCGCGTGATCTTGCGCTTGAGATGGAGAAAGAAGGCCAAGGCCGCGTTCTGAATCAATTTGCGAACCCAGATTGCCCACGGGCACATTATGAGACCACAGGGCCTGAAATTTGGAAGGATACCAACGGTGCTGTCACCCACTTTGTCAGTGCGATGGGAACGACAGGAACCATCATGGGTGTCTCCCAGTATCTAAAAGAACAAAACCCTGATGTCACGATTGTCGGTCTGCAACCCAGTGACGGTTCTAAAATTGCGGGGATTCGTCGTTGGCCGATTGAGTATCGTCCAGAGATCTTCGATCCATCGCGTGTTGATGTCACCTTGGATATTGATCAGCACGAGGCTGAAGAGATGGCGAGACAGTTAGCGGTCAAAGAAGGAATTTTTTGTGGTGTCAGCGCTGGGGGTGCAGTGTCTGGCGCGTTGCGTGTTGCCCGCGAGCTCACGAGTGGCGTTGTGGTTTGTATTATTTGCGATCGTGGCGACCGCTATCTGTCGACGGATCTATTTCCACGATGAATCAACGCACACGAAAACGCGCTCCTCGTCGTAAACAAATCCCTGATTTCCCAATTCGTATCGAGAAACTATCGCATGAAGGTCGTGGGTTAGTTCATTGGGGCGAGCGGATGCTGTTTGTTGATGGGGCGTTACCAGGTGAGCTCGTCACTGTGCGAGTGACTGGAAAGTCGTCACGGACTGCCGAGGGAATCGCTAAAGAGATTTTGGTTTCGTCGCCCGAACGTGGTCAGCCGGAATGTCCGCATGCTGAGGTCTGTGGTGGATGTTCGTTGCAACACATCCCGCATGCAGCACAGCTTGCTCACAAAGTGAAAACGCTCGAAGAGTTGATGGTACGTGAAGGTGTCTCACTCGAAAAAGTCGAGAGGTTACCAACGCTTCAAGGGCCCACGCTTGGGTATCGCCGGCGCGCACGTTTAGGTGTGCGATGGGTGCATGCGAAAGGTCGGGTATTGATCGGTTTTCGTGAGCGAGGCTCGAATTTTATTGCTGATATTGATGGATGCCCCGTGTTAGACCAGCGTATCGGTCAATCACTTGGCACTTTAGAAGCAACGATTGCCTCACTCTCGCAACCTGATCGCATCCCTCAGGTGGAAGTGGCCGCAGGCGATGACACCTTGGCAATCGTGGTTCGACACCTCGAAACGCTGACAGAAGCTGATCGAGACATCCTCACCACGCTTGCGAAGCAGACAGGTTGGCATGTGTACTTGCAGCCGAAAGGACCGGATACGATTACCCGGCTATGGCCGCCTGAGGGTCCCGAACGGTTAACCTATCGTATCGGTGAATTCGGTCTTGAGTATCAATTTGCGGTGACAGATTTCACGCAGATTAACGCAGCGATCAACCGCGCAATGATGATCCAAGCGATGAATCTGCTTGATTTGCAGGGCACTGAGCGAGTGCTCGATTTGTTCTGTGGGCTCGGTAATTTCACACTCGCCGCTGCCACGCGTTGCGCGTCAGTCGTCGGTGTCGAAGTGTCCAGTACGATGGTCGAGCGAGTGTCGCAAAATGCTCGTCATAATTCTCTGGATAATGTCCAAGCGGTTGCATTTGATTTAACACAGTCAATTGCAGAGCAACCTTTTGCCAAGGAATCATGGGATACCTTGATTGTTGATCCTCCACGCTCGGGAGCCAAAGAAGTGCTTGAAGAGTTACCTCTGAAAAACATTGCGCGCGTGTTGTATGTGTCATGCAACCCAGCAACGCTAGCGCGAGATGCGAAGATACTGATTGATCGAGGCTTCTCGATGACTCACCTCGGCATCATGGATATGTTTCCACATACCGCCCACGTGGAATCAATGGCGCTATTTGCGAAGCGAGGGACGTGTGGTTAAAGCCCGCGAACTGCATCCGATTCAGCTTGATTCAGATTTATCTCTGGAAAATTGGGCTGAGCGGTTTGCGCGCGAAGCGCACATCGAATCGTCAGCAAAGCTTCAAAAAGCCATCGAGCTCATTGAAGAGCTTGAATCCAAAGATGTGACAGCCAAAGACTGGAAAGGGGCTGATGCGCACCGCTTTGGTCTTGAGATGGCAGATATTTTATCGACCATGCCGATTGACGAAGATGCCCTGATTGCTGCGTTGTTATACCGCTCGGTACGCGTTGAACGGCTTCATTTGCGCGATGTACGTGAGAACTTTGGGAAGACCGTTGCAAAGCTGATTGAAGGTGTTCAGCAAATGGCGATCATCAGTCAGACGCGCCAGGATGCACCGAAACAATTTTTGGGAGCTGCTGAAAATCAGGCGGATGCAGTTCGTAGGATGCTGGTTGCGGTCATCGATGATGTCCGGGTAGCGCTCATTAAACTCGCCGAACGAACAGCCGCAATTCGCGCAGTGAAATCAGCCGATAAAGCGCGTCGAATCAAAGTGGCGCGCGAAGTGTCTGAAGTGTATGCACCGCTTGCGCATCGCCTCGGTATTGGCCATCTCAAATGGGAGTTGGAAGACCTCTCTTTCCGATATCTCGAGGAAGATGCCTATAAGCAGATCGCTAAGGCGCTTGCTGAACGTCGTGAAGATCGAGAGCGATACATTCAGGAATTAGTGGATTCGATTTCAGAGACGCTCACATCGCAACATATTCGGGCAGATCTCACATGGCGTGCCAAACACATTTTCTCGATTTGGAGAAAGATGCAACGCAAGCAGGTCGATTTCTCGCAAATTTATGACGTTCGAGCCATCCGTATTCTGGTCGACTCGGTGCGCGACTGTTACGCAGCGCTCGGTCTGGTGCATGGTTCGTATAAGAGTATTCCACATGAATTTGATGATTACATTGCATCACCGAAGCCCAACGGTTATCGGTCACTGCACACTGCAGTCATTGGTCCGCAAGGCAAAGTCGTTGAAGTACAGATCCGGACACAACAAATGCACGATGAAGCGGAATACGGTGTTTGCGCGCATTACAAATACAAGGGTACTGACACTGAAATCAGCGGTGAGGCGTATGAAGAGAAGATTGCCTGGTTAAGACAGGTTCTCGATTGGCATGATGAAGTCGGAGACTTGAGAGAACTGTCTGACGCGCTTCGTCAGGACGTGCTCGAAGATCGTATCTATGTCTTCACGAGGGACGGACATGTGGTTGACCTTCCTTCAGGTTCGACTCCGCTCGATTTTGCCTACAAGGTGCACACTGAGATCGGGCACTCTTGCCGTGGCGCGAAAGTGAATCGGAAGATTGTTCCCTTGACGTATCGACTGAAAGTGGGCGATCAGGTTGATATTTTGCGGCAAAGCGAAGCGAGGCCGAGCCGTGATTGGTTGAACCAAAGTCTCGGGTATTTGAAAACTTCGCGTGCGCGAGCAAAAGTTCAGGCATGGTTTAAACAACTCGATCGCGATCAAAATATCTCCGCAGGCAAGCAGCTCATTGACTCCGAAGTGAAACGACTCGCGCTTGGTTCGTTTGATTTACAGGCAGTCTCTGAAGCGCTCAATCTGCAATCAAGTGAAGACCTCTACGCAGCGGTTGGTGCGGGTGATGTGAGAGTGTCGCAAGTGGTTGGTGCCTTGAGTCGCCTTTCCGGCACGACTCAACGAGAACTCGATCTCGAACCGCGACAGGCATCGCCTCAAGAGCGAACGGATGGCATTCAGATTCGTGGCGTCGGTAAGTTGTTGACTCAAATAGCGACCTGTTGCCATCCAGTCCCTGGTGACACGATCGTTGGCTACATTACCAAGAATCGGGGTGTGAGTATTCATCGTGATGACTGCGCCAACCTTTTAAGCCTCGAAGATGAATCACCGGAACGGATCATTGAGGTGTCTTGGGGTGAGACACAAGTTGAAACCTATCCTGTGGATATCGAGATCAGCGCTTATGACCGCCAGGGTCTGTTGCGAGACGTGACTTCAGTATTGGCTAATGAACGAGTGAACGTGACTGGTATGCAAACGATGACTGACTCCTCAGCCAATACCGCTCGACTTCAATTGTCGATCGAAGTAGATGGCTTGTCTCAATTGTCACATGTACTCGACCGAGTCCAGCGGATTCATAACGTGATTTCGGCGAAGCGGATTCGGGCAGCATGAGTTATCAACTATCTGATCTAGTTCAGCTAATGGCATGTTTGCGCGATCCTGAACATGGTTGCCCCTGGGATCGTAGTCAGACCTATCAGAGCATCGTTCCGTTCACGCTCGAAGAAGCCTATGAGGTTTCTGATGTCATCGAGCGCGGTGCATTGAATGAGTTGCGTGGAGAACTTGGAGATCTTTTATTCCAGGTCATTTTCTATTCGCGTCTTGCGGAAGAGGATGGCCGTTTTACTCTGAATGATGTCATCGACGCGATCGTGTCTAAATTACTCGCGAGACACCCGCATGTGTTTCCTGATGGCACATTTGAGAGCTTCGGCGAGAGTTCGGGTGCTTCGGTTCAGGCGATCAAACAGACTTGGGAAGCAAAAAAAGCTGAAGAGCGTGCAAACCGCGGACAGCTCGACTTGTTCGATGACGTACCCCTCGGGTTGCCGGCGTTGTCTCGTGCACAAAAAATTCAAAAGCGTGCCGTGCGTGTTGGCTTTGATTGGCCATCGATTGATGGTGTCTTTGATAAAGTCCATGAGGAACTCGATGAGCTACATGCTGCTCGAGCAGATGAGAATATCGACGCCATCCATGAGGAATATGGTGACTTGCTCTTTACAATGGTGAGCTTAGCAAGGCATCTTGGTATTGATAGTGAGCAAGCGCTTCGACTTGCAACTCAAAAATTTGAATCCCGGATCGGCGAAGTCGTACGACTTGCCAAACGACAAGGGATCGACTTAACGATCGCAACCGACAACGAAAAAAATGGACTATGGGATCAAGCGAAAAACGCTTGAACCTTGCACTATCCACAGGATTGGAAAGAATGGAATTGCATCCGTCGTTACGCGATAACGTGCGCCTTTTGGGCGAGCAACTCGGTCAAATCATGGTCTCTGACCAAGGATCTCCCTTTCTCGAACGCATTGAACGTCTTCGAGGTCTCTCTAAATCAGTTCATCAAGGTGATGATGGAGCACGCGGTCGTCTCATCGATGAAGTGCGTGAGTTGAATGATGACGAGTTGGTTTCTGTTGCTCGCGCATTCACCCAGTTTTTGAATCTTGCCAATATCGCAGAACAACACCATCGCGTTCGCAAGACACGCGGTGACTTTGAAGACAGCGATCCTTATCTTGATGAATCAGCACTTCCTGATTTGTTTCATTCGATCGTAACGACGAACAGTCCCGAGACGATCGTCGAGACGCTGTCTGAAATGCAGATTGATCTGGTGTTAACTGCACATCCGACCGAATCGATGCGGCGTACGTTGATTCAGAAGTACGAAAAAATCGCTGAATGTTTGTCTGAGTTTGATGGTGGGGTGTTGTCACCTCGACGAGACGCACACATTAAGCGACGACTGAAGCGCCTCATTAGTGAGTGCTGGCACACCAACGATATGCGTGCCACTCGGCCATCACCCATTGATGAAGCCAAGTGGGGCTTCGCGATGATTGAAAACTCACTGTGGCTCGCGGTACCTGATTTCCTGCGGGAACTGAGTACGCAAGTCGCACAAGTCACCGGCGAGGAACTTCCGCCATGGGTTGCACCAGTCCGCTTATGTTCGTGGATGGGTGGAGACCGTGATGGAAACCCAAATGTCACTCATGAAGTCACCAGAGAAGTTCTTCTGCTCGCACGGTGGGCTGCAGCAGATCTCTATTACCGAGATCTGACAGGATTGATTCAAGATCTCTCGATGTCTGAAGCAACTGATGATCTTCGAGCGATAGCTGGTGTTGACGAAGTTGAACCATATCGACGGCTTCTCAAAGATTTACGAGAAGAAATCAGTGTTTTAAGACTGGAGTTGGAGGCGACGCTTCGAGGCGAGGTTGTTGACCAATACAGTCGCATTCGTGAAACCGCTGATCTATTCGAGCCGATGCTTGTGATGTGGGAATCGTTGCATGCATGCGGTATGGGTGAAATTGCGGATGGTTATTTGCTCGATACCTTAAGGCGAATTGCAACGTTTGGGATCGATTTGGTTACTTTGGACATTCGCCAGGAATCGGGTCGACACGCCGAGGCGATTGCTGAAATCGCTGATGCCCTGGAGTTGGGTGATTATCTGGCTTGGGATGAAGCGAAACGGTGTGATTTTTTAAAGCATGAATTGGCAAATCCAAGACCTCTGATTCCTTATGACTTTGAGCCGTCCGATGATGTAGCAGAAGTGCTCAATACTTGTGCGGTGATTGCAGATGCGGATCCAGCAAGCCTTGGAAGCTATGTGATCTCAATGGCTCGCCAACCCTCTGACGTGCTTGCCGTTATGTTGCTACAGAAAGCCTGCGGTGTAGGTCAGCCACTACCTGTCGTACCACTCTTTGAGACGCTTGATGACTTAGAGCGCGCTCCTGCTGTGATGACAGCATTACTCTCCGATCCAAGCTATGTCGAGGCGATCGACGGTGTTCAGCACGTGATGATTGGGTATTCAGATTCGTCTAAGGATGCTGGCACACTGGCTGCGGCATGGGCGCAATATCGCGCTCAAGACGAGCTGTCGAGAATTGCGCGACAACATGGTGTCAAATTGGTGTTATTTCATGGCCGCGGTGGAACCGCTGGACGCGGTGGTGGACCTGCACATCGTGCGATTCTGGCACAGCCGCCGGGGTCAGTGGACAACGCGATTCGTGTGACTGAGCAAGGCGAAATGATTCGGTGGAAGTTTGGTTTGCCTGATATCGCTGTGCAGACCCTGACTGCCTATGTTCAATCAGTCATGCAAGCAACATTGAACCCTGGAAATGCTCCACGCCCAGAGTATGTCCAAGCGATGCATTCCTTGGCTTCTAACTCTGTGAAATCATATCGGGCTCTCGTCAAAGATCATCCCGATTTTGTGGAGTATTTTCGTCAAGTGACTCCTGAAGGGGCGCTGGGTAAATTACCCTTGGGTTCGCGGCCGGCGAAGCGAAAAGTAGACGGTGGTATCGAGAGTTTGCGCGCGATTCCGTGGATTTTTGCATGGATGCAGATTCGCTTGATGCTGCCGGCGTGGCTTGGTTCTGATGAAGCCTTGGCAGATGCGATGCGTGATGGACGGGCCGACATATTGCGTGAAATGTACGCTGAATGGCCTTTTTTTCAGGTCTATATCGACATGCTCGAAATGGTATTAGCCAAATCGGATCCAGATATTGCTGCGCATTATGAGAGTGTTCTTTCAGGCGGAGAGCATGCACTTGGGCATTTGACGCGTCAGCGTTTGAGCTCGGTGATTCAGACTATTTCCGAGATCAAACAAGTCGATGATTTGTTAGAGCGTGAGCCTGCAATTGCGCGTTCTTTGGCCGTTCGTCATCCATATATGGAGCCTTTGCATATTCTGCAAGCTGAATTGCTGCGCCGCGATCGAGAAAATCCGGGGCAGCCGTTTGTTGAGCGAGCTTTGATGGCGTCTGTTGCTGGGATTGCTGCTGGAATGCGAAATACAGGCTAGTTGCACCATTAGATAACTTGCACAAACACTAGAAATCCGGATAGGGTTTCCGATTATTTCAATAAGGAGTGCGATGGCACATGCGAGTCATTCTGTTAGGCGCGCCTGGCGCAGGTAAGGGAACGCAGGCTCAATACATTTGTAAAGAGTTTGGTATTCCTCAGATTTCTACTGGTGATATGTTGCGAGCAGCAGTCAAAGCTGAGACCCCTCTTGGGCTTGCCGCAAAAGAAGTGATGGATGCGGGTCGATTGGTGTCAGATGACATCATTATTGGGCTTGTGAAAGAGCGATTGGAGCAGCCAGATTGCGCGAATGGGTGTTTGTTTGATGGTTTCCCACGCACCATTCCACAGGCCGAAGCACTGCGTGATTCAGGCGTGAATATTGATCATGTTGTCGAAGTAGCGGTCGATGATGAAGAAATCATTGAGCGGATGGCGGGTCGTCGTGTGCACTTAGCATCAGGTCGCACCTACCACATCATCTACAACCCACCGAAGAAAGACGGATTTGATGATGAAACAGGTGATCCGTTGATTCAGCGTAATGATGACCAAGAATCAGTCGTTCGCGATCGCTTGTCGGTTTACCACGAGCAAACAGAACCGCTGATTCACTTTTACTCTTCATGGGCGAAAACAGATCCCACAGGCGCTCCGACCATGAACCGTGTTCAGGGTGTTGGTCAGGTTGAAGAAATTCGAGACGAAATTTTCAAAGTGCTCAAAGGTGAGTAATCGATGAGCCGAAAGCCTCGGCTTATTCTTTCAAGACAGGCGTTGGCGGCAAACTACCAACGCCTGTCGTCGTTTTCAGGTCAGGCAGAATGCGCTGCGTCAATCAAAGCCAATGCCTACGGAGTCGGTATTGATTTTGTTGCGCCTGTTCTATGGGAGGCCGGGTGTCGCACATTTTTTGTGGCCTATCTCGAAGAAGCGCTCGCTCTCAAATCGCTCTTGCCTGATGCAATCATCTACGTTTTTCATGGATTTAAAGCCTCTGAGATCACGACTGCCAGAGCGTCTGCTATTCGGCCGGTGCTGAATACGCTGGAAGAAATACGTCTTCCTGGCATTGCAGAGTTAAGACCCGCGGTCCACGTGGATACTGGCATGCGTCGATTGGGCATTCCCCAATATCAACATGATCGGCTTCTTGAAGAGATTTCAACGTGTCAGCCATCACTCTTAATGAGTCATCTGGCATCAGCAGATGAGCCTTTGCGACCAGACAGCGAGCAACAGCGGCATGTATTCGAGTCGGTTCGTTCGAGTCTCGGAGTACTCTGCCCACCAAGTTCACTGACAAATACGGCCGGTATATTACTTGGCGATCCGTATCACTATGATCTCGTCAGGCCAGGCATTGGACTCTATGGAGGCTCTCCAGATCCGAACGACCCCAAAGGGTTTGAGGCGGTGGTTACTTGGCAGGCTCAAGTGATCGAGTTACAGCAAGTACGCCAAGGTGAGACGGTTGGCTATGGTGGATCCTATGTTGCCCAGCATGACTTGAGACTGGCCACCATCGGTGTTGGTTACGCCGATGGCTATTTGCGTGCATTGGGTGGTCAGGGCGAGGTACTGGTCGAGGGGCAGCGTTGTCCGATTGTTGGTCGGGTGAGTATGGATTTGATTACTGTCGATGTTAGTTCGCTTGCGAGCGTCAACGAGGGGACGTGGGTCGAAATCATGGGGACCGGAATTTCTGTTGATACGGTTGCTGCAAAAGCGAATACAATTGGATATGAGTGTTTGACGCGCCTTGGAGCTCGTATGGAGCGAATGAATGTTTAAATCGAAACCTGAGTTTGAGACTGCCACGTCATGAGTCGTTTATTTCTTGATGCGTCACGCGATCGGCTGTCCGTTGGTATCGCAGTCGGGTCAACATGGCTAGCCTACAATGC
>RGHP01000201.1 GCA_010024125.1 Gammaproteobacteria bacterium
TTCACAGCAAATATTCCGCGATCAACAGACTGAATCATGTCTTCCTGAGTCGCGTCACCAGGCTCCATAAAGGTATTGGTCATCCGCGGCATCGGTAAATGCGCGTAACTTTCGCGACGACCATTACCCGTTGGTGCGACACCCATCAAGCGCGCATTGAGCTTATCCTGCATGTAACCCACCAAGATGCCATCTTCGATCAACACATTCCGCTGACTGACGTGTCCTTCATCATCGATATTCAACGAGCCGCGACGATCGGAGATGGTCCCATCATCGACCACCGTGACGCCTTTCGATGCCACTTGTTGCCCGACTTTACCTGAGTAAAAGCTCGATCCTTTACGATTAAAGTCGCCTTCTAATCCATGACCAACTGCTTCATGCAACAAAACTCCAGGCCAACCTGATGCTAAAACCACAGGCATCTCACCTGCGGGACAATCCACTGAATCTAAGTTGACAAGCGCTTGATCAACCGCCTCTGACACCAGCTGGTCGGCATGCTCTTGAGTCAACAATCGATCGAGATCGTAGCGACCACCAAGGCCTGCACTACCACGCTCTCTACGACCATCTTTTTCAGCCAAAACAGAGACCGATAGACGCACGAGCGGGCGGATATCGGCAGCCAGAGTGCCATCTGTCGCAGCAATCAGAATCTCACGATATGAAATCGATAGCGTCGCTTGCACCTGTTGCACCAGTGCGCTCTTGGCGCGTGCTTTGGCATCGATATCCAATAAAAACGCGATTTTATCGGTCGCACTCTTCTCAGGAATTGGATTTTTCGCGACGTAGAGTTTGGGCGTTGATACCTGATCAAGGTTGACACTACTCCGCGGACCGCGGCCGTCTTGTATCGCAATAGCGACATCACGCGCTTCACGAATCCGTGACGCTGTAATTTCTGAACTGTACGCAAAACCTTGCTTGTCGCCTGCGCACGCTCTTACACCGACACCAGCGTCCCGGTGGTAGCTCGCATCTTTGACTTCCCCATCTTCGAGGGAATAAGTCTCAGCCTCAGCCCGTTCAAAAAACAGATCTGCAAAATCAATATCACCGACAGACAACTCACCCACCAGAGGTTCTAGATCATCGAGAACCAGACCTCCTGGACCTAAGATTGATTCACTGACTGTTTGCAGGAGTGTCGGCATTCACATTGTCCTTTTTCTTCGAAAATGGTGGTATCAGAGAGACTTGGGGGTCATCAAAGGATCCTTCAATCCTGTAATCGGTTTTACCAACTTTGATGATCTTCGTTCCCAATGCTTTCTCAACAAGATAAATCGCCCCACCAACCTGCGGAGCGCCTAGAAGTACAGAAGCCAATGGAAGGTTATTGGTCAGTGGAATATCCACCTCGAGCTTTTGATTCAGTTGTTGATTCACCAAATCAGCAGTTCCCGTCATCCGAAAACTCGACGACGGTCCTTTCATCGCAAATTCCGGATCAAATCGCAGCCGACCATCGGAAATTTTGGCCTTTGCACTGACGCTGTCAAACGCCACGCCGGGTTGAACAAGATCGAGAAAATCTAAACGGAGCCTGCGGGTAATGGTCTCAATATTTAAGATACCGAACAGGCGCAGCACTTCAGCTGAATTACCGAGATCCAAAAAGCGTCCGTCTTGTAGTGACAGTTCGACCTCACCTTCACTGGTTAAAACCGAAAATCCGAGTGGGGAACCGGCCCACGTGAGATTCGAAACAAACCGCCCTGAATCGGCTTCAAGCAAGGGTTCATCTTCATTCACCCGAAGGATATTGCCGAGTTCAGATCCCTGTGCTCTCAGTAGCAGTGCGCTTTTCGCCTCGCCATTCTGAAACACCCAAGCCAGCTCACCTTGGAATCGCTGGCCATCTCGATCAAACTCGAGCGTCGTGGCATCCAAACGAGAGTCACCCGATACCAACACAATATTCATATCCTGATAATTTGTTTTGCCACGTTTCAATTGGCTCACACGAATCTTCGCAGACGGCAATTGTCCGGGGTTGTAATCAAACAAAGGATCCTCTTCGGGAGGATCTAAAAGATCACCCCCCTCTGGTAAAACGAGGTACTCAAGATCGATCAGCAGAGGCCCTTCGCCGATACGCGACACACGCCCAGCCATTTCTGACCCATCAAACGACACCTCAAACTCATTGGGCTTCAGATTAATCGCTGTTCTGTCTACCTTGAGCGGCGTATCCCCAAGAACCAAACGTTCCGTTTTGAGTAAGATCGATAGACTGGATCCATCTCCATCACGTGACGGCACATTAGCCCATTCGACAATGCTGGCCTCGGGTGTAACGACTTCAATCGCCAACGGATTGGTCCCCAGACTTCCACGTACCTCAGTGACTTCGAAAAGCTTTACGTTAAAGCTCGTCGACTCGGGCGTGCTATTCAGATTCACCATAATTCGACCGATCTGATCTGGCACTTTAGCCAGCGGCTCAGGTAAGCGACTACCCAATCCTTGCCCATCAGTCTCGAGTGATAATAGAAACCCTCGATCCGTGCTACGGCCCATAATCGACCAGTCTGCTACACCATACAGTTTGCTCTCATCAAACCCGAGTGCCATCAGTCTCGAGACGTTCGTTGTCCTTAAACGGCCCTGGCCGGTAATAGTTGCCTGACCATCTACGATCGTGACTTTCGCCTCAACAGGATCACCTAACAGCTGACCGGTCAGAACCTCGGTATACAACCCCTCATTCAAACGGTATTCGGCCCTTCCTCTTACCGCTGTGATTGGCGCCGTCAATTCGGCCAAGGTGATTGCTAAATCCTCCGATTCAATAATCACAACACCTTGTGCTCGCTTCTTCGTCGGTATTTCCAGTTGGACATCAGCTAGCAAAGAGCCCTCGAGCAGAATCTCCGTACCGAGTAAATCAGGTTTGAT
>RGHP01000202.1 GCA_010024125.1 Gammaproteobacteria bacterium
ACTACAGCAGGTGAGTCTCCTCAGATATCGACAGCTGTCGTTAGTGGGAACTCAACTACTGAAGCTCGGCGGGAATCGAGCGATGTTTTGCCGAACCAAGTTGAATCAAATACGCCGATTAGTCCTGTTCTTGACGAGACTCAACCTTCCCAGGAGTCCTCAGATAGTCAATCGAAACTCAGCCCGGCACTTCTACTTGTGAGAGATGCCAATCCCACCAGTCAATTTGTTCAGCACATTGTTCTGGCGTCGGCTGCACGTGCTGAAGAATGGCTCGGCACGCAAAATGGACTGGATCGTGCGGTAGTGGTACCTGTCTCTATCAACAACACACGACGTTTTGCAGTGGTCAGTGGTCCATTTAAAAGCCGAGGAGAAGTGAGGACTTATATTCAAGGAATGGACCAAACAGCCGATTATTGGGTGAGAACGGCAAGATCTTTGCAGAGAATTGCAGCAATTGGGGATGAATGATGAGTGGAGATGAGTTATTTCGTCAGGACAACGACGGTCGGCAAGAAACGGCCGTTGTTGATGACAGATCCTCACCCAAGCATCGATCGTCGCGCGAAAAAGGACCGAGTGTCGAGGTTGATCATTACAAAGATCGACTCGTTCGTGTGACTGATCATTCAACACTGGGGCACACACATTTAAGTGGGCAGAGGCAAAGAACGTCAGCAGACCTGAAAGCCGAGCTCGAGGCGGTTGCGGAGTTGACCCCCGTTAGTTGGAATTTAAAACCCTGGAAACCAGGATCACTCAGTCGCGACTTGCAGATTCGTATTCAAGATGCGGAGTCTGCGGTTGAGAAAATGCAAGTAACAATCGACGCGCTGTCAGAACAAGTTGCCGTGTTATGCGGTGAAGTTGAATTAACCGATTCGGATGATGAGTCAGAAGACGATTAGGAGGCCAAAGAATGAGTGGCGAAGATCCAGAGGATAAAAAGGTCGAGAACCCCGCAGCTGAGGATGACTCCATTGATGATGATTCTTTAGATGATGTGTTTGAGGTTGATGAAACTTTTGAAGTTGACGGTGATTTCGAAGTTGATCCTGAGGCTGCTGAAGCTCTCGCAGCAATGGCTGAATCTTCAGATGTTGTAGTGGGAGAGACGACAAATCAACAGCCCACGCTCGACGCAACATTGTCAGATTCGATACGTTTGGCTGATGAGCTTGTCAAAACACGGATTGAAAAAATTCATGAGGCAGGCGAAAAATCGGTTTCCCAAGCAGTTGAATCGATGGAAACTTTGATTGGATCAGTGTTGGATGCGACGGAAGCGGCCACACGTGCTTCAGCGGCAGCAAGCACGTCGACGACAAACCTTGTAAAGTCAGCTGGTCGTCTGACTCAAACAGCTGATCGTAGTTCGCGGATTTCAACCATTGTGTTGTCCGTCGGTGGCGCGATGCTATTTATCTCTGTCGCTGTTTTCGGCTTCATGGCGGCACAATTGGCTCAGCGGACAGGTCAGCTTGAATCTATGGTGATGGCTGTTGGTAAGCGTGTTGTTGAAATGAATGTGGCATTCGGCGAGTTTACTGCAGTGACAGACTCAATGGTATGACCGAAACGCTTCAAGCGGTCAAGAGTGAAGTCCCAGTCACCACTGCGGAATCCGTTGGGCGTCAAAGCGAGGTATTTACTGCGCGTGTGTCAGATGTTGAAGGTCAAATTCAAGCTCAGCAAAAAATCACAGCAGATCTGGCAAAGTCGATGCAAGGACTTGCGGGTCAAATGAGTTCTTTACGAAAACAAATTTCGAGTGTATCTGAGTTGAATAAAGACGTTGAAGCATTGGTTACGCTACAACGTGAGCGATATTATGAGTTGCTACAGGCGCAGGCTAATGCGACAAAAGCGCAGTCAGATAGTGCCGAGTCTCAAGCAGAGCAGGTGATTATTCGATATCCGAATCCGGATGCACCGTTACCTCTTCCAGAGCAAGCAAACTAAGCTTTATCTGTACTCTCGGTTTCTCCGAGTTCTTTATCAGAACTCGGAGCCGGCAGCTGTGCTGACTCGGCGTCATTGTCCTGATCCAGTTCAGGAGTTTCCACCTCTGCTTCAGAAATCGAATGGGTCATTGAGAGCATTGATTCAACGAGAGTGGTTGGCGCTGTTATTCCAACTTTTGAAAAGAGTTCTTCAACAATCTCGCCAGTTTCCATTTTAAGCTTTTCGCCTTTGTCAGGATTTGCCTCGAGCTCTTGTCCAATTTCGTATAACCGAGATGCTTCTGCGAACGGGATATAGGACTCTACAGAGCCACGTAACATCTGAATGCGTAAGACTGCTTTTGCTTCAGACCGCTCGCCGTTACGAGCATCGAATCGACCCTCTTCGAGAAGTGACTCGAGATGTTTTGAAAGCACAAACTCATATCGAGGTCTTTTTTTATCAAGGTCTGTAGGATCCACGATGATTTCCGGATCCTCCAACTCCTCGCCGCACATGGCAAGCCATAGGTCCTTGCCCGAGAGCTCACCGAATGGGTTCGGACCAAAATGGACATGCTCTGCAAGTTTTTCGCCGGTCACTTTGGGGTTGATCCCAAGTAGCGTTTCAAAAACAGTAATGCGTTCGCTTAAGTAGATCACGAAAATTGCAACGACCGCGAGGATGATGATGAGTATGCCTAAAATCCACTCCATATCGGATCCCTCTGTCAGAGGTTGTCATCCCCATCATCGACTAGCGCAGCAATTTCAGCATCGACATCAATGCCTTCAGAAGTTAACTGCTCTCTCAGAAATTCAAGGGCGACAAGAGGTTTATCGAGTTTGAGCTCGATTGCAACTGCGTCCGAGATCTTTTGGACGCTATCGATTGCCTTTGGTCCGGTGATTTCAACGCTTTGATATTGCATTCCGTATTTGAA
>RGHP01000203.1 GCA_010024125.1 Gammaproteobacteria bacterium
GCGTTATTTCGGTCCCATCCAGTTGCGAATGCATTACTGGTTTGGCTTTGGAAAATTCCAACTTCAGGCATTCCGATTCCCGCATCTTTGGCGAGTTCCGCCACGGTTTCAACAAGCCATTGCTCATCCGCATTCCGCGGGGTTGCAATGATTTGCGTGCCTGTCCCCATCTTCGCCATTGTTTTCGATAGGAGAAGACTGACAATACTTCCGGCCATACCGAATACAAAACAGAACACTAAAAGACTCGAGAGGTTTAAATCCACACCATTTGCAGCCAAATACCCTTCAAAGCCCAAAAGGCTTAAGGTGATGCTTGCGACGATCACGATGGCAAGGTTGGTTCCTCTCCTTAAGGCGATTAGGGTTGTTGAAAAGATATTGGTTTCCCAGCGGAGTTCAAGTTGTGAATACACAAAAAAAGGTAAAAAAATCGGATGCAGAGTGGAAAGCGCAATTATCCGATGAGTCGTATCGTGTAACGCGCGAGAAAGGAACCGAAAAACCCTTTGATAATCCCTATCACGATCTAAAAACATCTGGCGTTTATCACTGCATCTGTTGTGACACACCGTTATTCGATTCAGACCACAAGTTTGATTCAGGATCGGGTTGGCCGAGCTTCTTTCGGCCGATTACGGATGATGTTGTCGGTGAACACGATGATCGTTCAATTTTCTTTATGCCGCGTACTGAAGTTGTTTGCGACGTCTGTGACGCCCACCTAGGTCATGTATTCAATGATGGTCCGACGCCGACTGGACTCCGATATTGCATCAACTCGGCAAGTCTTCAGTTAAAAGAGAAAGACTAAATCGGTTTGGGGCCAGGTAAGGCGATCAACCGCCAACCGGGTCCAGCGGCCTTGATTTCGAGAGGAATTTGTCGCGCTTGCAGCTCATGAATGCGGGTGACAGAAATGAGAACCCACTGTCCCTCAGCTGGTAACTTCTCTTTGGTAATCGCATCGCGATAAAACGAGAAGCTTGGCATCCGAACACCTTGAGATACGACATCCGCTTGCGCTGCTTTCGCGATTAAGGCCGCTTCTTTTAATGGGCGTTGCCTGGCTTCTGAGAGAACGGGAAGCGTGATGAGGGCGATACAGGCGAGCTGAACACCACCTAACGCAATCAGTCGCTGGCTCAATCCCCATCCGGGGACAATTAGAGCAATCAAAGCGAGTAAAACAAGACTTACCGTGGCAAGGGCGAGCGGCATCCACCAGTGCGCGAATAGTTGCATCAAAAGGATCAGTTGTTCTTGATCTCTTAGATGTTTGGGCTCGGGGATCCACTGGTGGAAGATACCAAGTCCGAGAAGCAGTGCTGGGATAAATAGTCCGGGTAACGCCCAAATACGCGAGGTTAGCGATGGGAGAATTCGCGCGTACAAGATGAAAAGTGGTGCTGTGGAATAGAGCACATAATGCGGTAACTGGGTTCCGGAGAACGAGACCAATACCACAACAAAGCCAACCCAAATCAGGGCGAACCGGTTGACCGGGCACGCCCAGTAGTCACGGATTCTCAAGAGTATTGCCATCACAAGACCGCTATACGGGAGCAGGACTAAGGGCATCACAAACACATAATAGAGTGGATGGCCGCCATGCCCGTGTAGATTTCCAGAGAAGCGTTCAACGTTATGTCTTAGGATAAAATTTTCAAAGAACGCAAACCCTTGGGCGTCATAGACCCCAATCAGCCAAGGGGTCAGCAGAGCAACCAACAAGGCCCAAGCACGCCATGAAGCGAGCGCTTGCCACAGAACACTCCATTGATTGGATACAAGCACCCATAGGCCAAAAGCACCGGCAGGAATTAAGACAGCGACAGGCCCCTTTGTTAGGATGCCGAGTCCGAACCATAAGAAAACGCGGAGTCTAACGGAGTCACGAGGCTCTTGGATGTACCGTGCGATATCAGTGAATAACAGGGCAAACCACAAATTTAAAATCGCATCAGCAGTTGCTGCTCGAGAGATCACTAACGTGCCGAGCGTGGTTGCGAGAGCGAAGGCGACAAAGACCCCGAGAGCTGGTTTTTTGGATATTTCCGCACTGAAACGACCGAGAACCAGCGCCCATAGAGCACCTGCGATCACTGACGGAAGACGCCCAATCATCTCGATGGGGACAAGCGGGGTGAGCCAACCAAACAATGTGAGGGAGAGTGCTTGCAACCAATACGAAAAGATAGGCTTATCGTATCTCGGCTCGCCATCTAATGTGGTTGCAGCCCAGTGACCGCCATTTAAGAGCTCTCGAGTCGCTTCAAGAAAAGCGCCTTCATCAAGATCAAACAGTGGAACCCAGGTTCCGATCAGTCCAAGTAAGACCAGGCAAATAAATAATCGCCAGTCGAGTTTATTCAGCGCGATCATTGGATCCTTGAGTCCAACCCATGGCATCTGTTTGCTTGGTTAGCGGTGGTTGTGAACGACTTCGTAAACGGGTCAGCATTTCCGCGACAAGGCCTGTGGTAATCAATTGGAGACCGACCAATGCGAGTAAGACGCCAGTGATCAGTAAAGGCCGATTACCGATATCCATCCCAAATAATTTGAGGACGAAGAGGTAGGTTAGAGCGATTCCGCCCAGTCCCCCGGTGATCAAGCCAGCCACACCAAAGAAGTGCCCAGGTCTTTCTCTAAATCGTAAGAAGAACCAGGCAGCTAAAAGGTCGAGAATGACGCGAGGTGTTCTTGAGATCCCGTATTTTGAAGTTCCAGCAATTCGAGCACGATGATTCACTGGGATTTCGGCAATACGGCTCGGATGGGTTAAGTTAGCAACCCATAAAGGAATAAACCGATGCATTTCTCCTCGGAGGTCGAGTCCCTCGAGCACATCGCGACGCCCAACTTTGAGGCTGCATCCGTAG
>RGHP01000204.1 GCA_010024125.1 Gammaproteobacteria bacterium
AAAATAGAGCGCCCAGGAATCAGGATAAACTGCAGCTATTTCTTGGAATCTAACGGAAATCAAAAATGCGCACCAACCGAATCACTCTACTTGTCGATGATCTCGACCGCGCCATCGAATTTTATGCCAATGCATTTGGACTTGTCCTGATTGAGGATAACCAGATCTCAGAGAACAAACGGATCGTCCGAATCGCAACATCAGACAACGACGTTTCATTCAATCTCGCCACACCCAAGCAAGGTGATGAAGATCTCGTCGGTCGCCAGGCAGGACAACGCGTCCTGATCTTCATTGATACAGACAACCTCGATGTAGACCTCGCGCGGTTTGCAGACAATCAGGTTGAAATGATTGATGGCCCACGCACCGAGTCATTTGGACGCTGCGTGTTGGTCAAAGACCATGTCGGTAACACCTGGGAATTTGTGGAACGGATCTAAATAAAGAAAAGGCGGCCCGAAGGCCGCCTAGAAAGCCCAAGAAAACTGGACAGGGCATGGTGACCCTGAAACCATCGGCAATCCCTAGAACGATGGCTTCAAATGAACACCGTGAATCGGTCCCCAACAACAAACGTGCCTAAGCACAACCAATTCACTCACTACATTATATATAACAAATGACTCTATACAAATAACGTTTTATTATATAAAACTGAACACGACCTAACCAACAGTTCTAGATCGTTGTTTTAATATGCGTTTTATCTGATTGCCAATCCAACCTGACACTTCATCCGAAGCCGCGTCATACATCAACATATGCGACCCGCCGGGCACCCAATGGACATCGGTCTGATAAAAGTGCCCGGCCTCACTGGCATCAACTGGACGAATCAATCGATCATCTTGCCCGCTCACAACAAGCACAGGCGGCATCGAGTCCCGATCATAGGTAGGCGGCGCAATTCTCGGCATTCCCTGCAAATCCAACGCAAGCCATGGTGACTCGTCACAACATTGGCTAAAAAACCAACGGACTTCATCAGTGATCTCAGTTTTAGAAAATAGCAGACGCGCACCCACACGCTCTGATACATGATGTACACCAACGGTTAACGCAATTGCCAATTGTTGATAGGCGATCGGGTCTGACCACAACATCCGCAACGAAATACTCGACAACCCTCTCGGTGGAACCGGGCTCATCAAAACAACGCCAGCCATGGGATAGTTGTCACGAATAAGTATTTGCGCGATAGCAGTTCCGAGCGAATGCCCAATCACAATCGCCTGCTCAGGAAGCTCCTCAAGAATAGATTTCACGTCACTCACATAGTCACTGAGGCGCCAATGATTGATTCGATCACGACCTTCACTCTCACCGTGGCCTCGGTATGACAATGTGTGGACCCGATACCCCTGATCCAGCAAGGGCTCTATAAATGCTCGTGGAAATACCCAAGCACCCGCGCAAATACCATGCAGCATGACAATATCAGGCAAGCCTTCATGTATTAGCGGCTCAAAGAGATGATGTTCGAGTTTGAGGGTTTGCCCGTTCTTGGCCATACTGATCTCCATTTCCAACAGTGTACAACTTTTGAGCACATGCAACATGATTCACTGCCGCCGCGCCACAATTGACGACCTCGAACATCTTGTCGATGGCAATCAATCGATTGCACGAGAAACTGAAGGGGTCGAACTATCAGAAGCGAAGCTGAAGCCGGGAATTGCGGCGATACTCGATGACCAAAACAAAGGAATCTATTGGGTCGCAATCATTGAAGAGCAGGTCATTGGACAGATCCTAGTCACCTATGAATGGTCCGACTGGCGCAATGGCCAAATTTGGTGGATCCAAAGTGTCTATGTGTGGCCAGAAGCGCGCCGACTTGGTGTGTTTAAGGCGCTGTTAGATCATGTCACCCATGAAGCGCGAGATCATTCAGTGGTTGAGTTGAGGCTCTATGCAGATACGACAAATCAAAAAGCGCACTCGACCTATCTGAATCAGGGATTCACGACAGGTCATTATCAAGTGTTTGAGAAGCCGCTCACATAGAGTCAGAAGAGTCGCCGTCTCCACGACCGGTCAATACACGACTCACAGCATCGCGCCATCCTGCATAGCGATCATCGGCGGCGGCCTGACTCATCTCAGCCTCAAAATGACGGTCCAGTGCCCAAGTTTTCGCAAAGCCTTCGCGATCGGGATATAAGCCGACATGCATACCCGCGAGCCAGGCAGCACCCAGCGCGGTTGTCTCGATCACCTCAGGCCGATCAACGGGAGCTTGCAAAATGTCCGATAGCGATTGAACCATCCAATCATTCGCTACCATGCCTCCATCGACACGGAGCACCGCATCGCTCGAGTGATCACCGGACGCATCTTCCCAATCAGATCGCATCGCTTCATAGAGGTCTCGGGTCTGGTACGCAACAGAGCGAAGTGCCGCACGAGCGACTTCAGCAAACCCAGTGTCTCTCGTGAGCCCAAACAATGCACCACGACATTCACTGTCCCAATACGGCGCACCAAGGCCTGTGAATGCAGGAACGAGATAGACACGCGTGTCAGATTTCGCTTGACTTGCAAGCGCCTCTGTTTCGGACGCATGACGGATCACTTTCAATCCATCCCGTAGCCATTGCACAACCGCACCGGCGACAAAAATTGAGCCTTCAAGCGCATAAGTCATTTCGCCATTGAGTTGGTAGGCAACGGTTGAAAGTAGGCGATGCTGACTTTGCACGCAGGTCGTTCCGGTATTCAACAACGCAAAACAACCGGTTCCATACGTGGCCTTCAACATTCCAGGAGTAAAACAGGATTGACCAATCGCTGCTGCCTGCTGATCGCCCGCCACACC
>RGHP01000205.1 GCA_010024125.1 Gammaproteobacteria bacterium
GATTCAGTCCGACTCATTCCAGCCATCGGCTCATCCAATAACAGCACCTTGGGATTCAAAGCGAGACCCAACGCAAGTTCGATCTGTCGTTGTTGACCATGCGCCAAGTTGGCTACTCGGAGCTCAGCAATATCCATCAACTCATGCGCATCGAGTAATTGATCAACAGTCTTTCTCAACGCAGGGTCTTTGGACGCTTGACGCCAAAATCTAAAATGATGTGTATCTCTGGACTGCACCGCCATGGCAAGGTTGTCCCGAACCGATAGCGCTGGGAATAGACTTGTGATTTGGTAGGTCCGCGCAATGCCGCGCCTCGCTCGCTGATCAGCAGACCATCGAGTGATCTCTTCTCCTCTAAAAAAGATACGACCGGAATCTGGGCTAATCTCACCGCTTAATTGATGAATTGCTGTCGTTCTCGTGGAGCACGATATGGATGTCGTTTTTCGACTCGCAGATCGCATCAGTGTCTTGGTCAAAGGGGAGGTGATTTGCACTGATCTCCCCCAAGCAGTCCGTGCGAATCCAATCGTACGAGACGCCTATCTCGGTGAGTCGGTATGACTGATTGGCTCAATCTGCAGCGCGTCACTGGCGGCTACGGTGCCAGCCAGGTTTTGTTTGGTATCACCTTGAGTGTCGGCATCGGTGAAGTTGTGACTCTGATGGGACGAAATGGGATGGGCAAAACAACCACAGTGCGGAGCATTATGGGACTCAATCCAATCACTGGGGGTGAGATTACGATCGATGGACAATCGATTCGCCGCTTGAAATCACATCAGATTGCACAGCTTGGGATTGGTTATGTTCCTGAGGGTCGCCAAGTGTTTCCCAATTTGACAGTTGTTGAGAATCTCATTGCCACTGCAGCCAATCGGTTTGAAGTGGATTCTCCATGGACGCTTGAGAAAGTCTTGGATCTTTTTCCAAAGCTCGCACTCTTGTCCAGCCATTACGCACGAACGCTATCTGGTGGTGAGCAACAAATGCTCGCAATTGGACGTGCCTTGATGACGAATCCCAAATTTATGATTTTAGATGAAGCAACTGAGGGCTTGGCGCCCAAGATTCGTGATGAAATTTGGCGTGTGTTAGAACATAATTTGAAACAGTCTGGACAGGCAATTTTAGTCATTGATAAGCATCCGGAAGCAATGGCTAGACTTGCTGATCGTCACTATATTATGGATAAGGGCTCACTCGTATGGGAGGGCGATTCAGAGTCATTATTGAATTCATCTCAGATGATGGAGCAATACCTTGGTGTCTGATTTCAACGAACTGCGGGATCGCGCCTATAATGTAAGACGGGCTATTCCAGAGCATCTGCAAATTTTTCAATCATGGCGTCAATTGTCCGATGACTATCTCGCATCTCGCGACGATGCATTGATTGATCTCGCCTATGGTGATGACGCGCGTCATCGTTTGGATCTGTTTCCTGGGAATTCGTCAGCGAGCGTACATAAAACACCTCTGGTCATCGTGATTCATGGCGGATATTGGCAAGCCCTTGATAAAGCAGATAATCGGCACGTCTGCAGAAGCCTGTGTGAGGCTGGTTGGACAGTCGCACTATTGAATTACCGTTTATGTCCTTCGGTCGAGATTAGCGACATTATCGATGACGTTGAGATGGCGACACATTGGTTGGTTGATAACCAATACAGCTTACATCTCGACTGCAATCGGATAGCGGTGATCGGACATTCTGCTGGTGCACATTTAGCTGCGATGCTTGCTTGTCGGTCTGCACAAAAGCAGACCACAATCAGTGGTCGAATTGGGCATCTCTGCCTCGTGTCAGGCGTCTTCGATTTGCAGTATTTGATTGGGACGCAGATGAATGAAAGGCTTGGCCTGACTGTTGAGAAATCAAATGCATTAAGCCCAACGCATTCGACGCCTCCTGAGGGCTTATCTGTGGACTCAACCGTAGGCGCTTTTGAAACTGTGGGTTTTTTTGAACAGCAAACCTATTTGGCTCAGGTTTGGGCTGATAAAACGGATTGGACGCAAGCATCAGTAGCAAATACAGATCATTTGAGCATTTGGTCGCAAATTGGGACTCCATCCAGTGTGATGGCCGAACGGGTTCTCGCCTCGTTACGAGCACTAAGGTTCGATTGAGTAACTCAGATCCAGATTGACTTGATTATTCAGAACGCGCGCAGATATTACTGCTGTTAGTGAAGGGGTTGTGAATGCATCGCGTGGCGTTGATCGTCATTATGGTACTCGGATTTTTAATTGCCTATCAGGTCGTCAATCCGTATCGCCCGCAAGTTTGCCATTTCTGGGAAAACGGAGATTTATGTTGCTGGCTTTTGTGCCGTTAAAGATGCAACTGACCCCGATGCTCTGTATCCTTGCACGCTTTATTGTCATCCCCAACAAATGAGTTTGCTGTGTCATACGCGCTGAAAATTAATGGTCTGAAAAAAACCTACGAGAATGGGTTTGAAGCTTTAAAAGGCATCGATTTAACGGTTGAAAAGGGCGATTTTTTCGCGCTCTTAGGACCGAATGGTGCAGGCAAGAGCACAACAATTGGAATCCTTTGTTCGTTGGTCAATAAGTCATCTGGGTCGGTCAAAGTCATGGGGTATGACATTGATCACGATTTTGGGATGGCCAAGCGTCATCTGGGCGTTGTCCCGCAAGAGTTTAATTTTAATCAGTTTGAGAAAACGCAAAATATCCTGATTAATACAGCCGGGTATCACGGAATTCCACGTGCGGAGGCAACGCCGCGGATTGAGCATTATCTGAAGCGACTCGGTCTTTGGGATAAACGCGACAATCCGTCTCGGG
>RGHP01000206.1 GCA_010024125.1 Gammaproteobacteria bacterium
CCGAAGTACATCGAGCCAATCACTGCAATTACGAGGGAAATCACTGGAAGTAGGAAACGACTCTCATAAAGCATTTGTCTTAATGGCATGGCTTCGGAGGGCTCTGGCCTCTGGTCTTTTTTCACGTAATACCAGCCCACGATGTAGGTCATGAACAGCCCAGCCAACACCAAGCCAGGGATAACCCCAGCCATGAATAGTTTCGTGATCGATTCGTTGATGGTGACACCATAGACTATCAAGGTGAGTGACGGTGGGATCATCAATCCTAGCGTGGCGGCACCTGCTAGGGTACCGATGATCATGTACTCTGGATAGCCGCGACGACGTAACTCAGGGATCGACATTTTACCAACGGTAGTCAGAGTCGCTGCGGATGACCCACTGACAGCTGCAAAAAGTGTGCAACCCGCGATATTGGTGTGCAGAAGGCCGCCGGGTAAACCGCGCATCCAAGGTGATAAACCTCGGAACATGTCTTCTGAGAGCCTCGTTCGGTAGAGGATTTCACCCATCCATATAAACAAAGGCAAAGCAGTGAGCGTCCAGCTCGATGCACCAGTCCATATGGTCGTAATCATTGCATCGCCTGGTGGTCGTGAGGTAAACAGCGTCATACCGACCCAGGCAACGCCAACCAAAGCCAAGCCCACCCATACCGAGCTTCCGAGGAGCGCAAATAAAACGAATAGGAAGATGATCGTTGCGTAAAGTTCTGTCATTCGAGGACTTCCTGTCTTATCTGGCTGGTCTTTGTTGCGACGAGACGAATTAAATGATCCCAGAGGCAGATCGCCAGAAGGATGGTGCCGATGGACATGGTGAGCTGAGGGACCCACATCGGGGTATAAATCATTTCGCCAGTCGCCTTATCCATTAGCACGCCCCATTTGTCGGGCGCTGTACCCAAGAGTTGTAAAAATTGTGCTACGTAATCTGGAATCTGATCTTGGCCTTGGGTTCTGTCGTTCAACATTGCTGACATTTTGTTTGTTTTTACGGCGAACCGTGCGAAGTAGGTTGCTACCACCGCAGATAGTCCGAGTGCGAAAACGTTCAGCCAGTATCTGGTCCAGTTATTAAGATTTAAAAAAACAGAGACGCGGATATGTGAGCCATGTGCTAGCGCATGCGCCAATGCAAAAAACGATGTTGCTGCCATTGCGTAACCGGCAAACTCAGTTGAGCCCTCAAAGGTAATTCCAATCCAGCGTGATCCCATTTGCCCAATGGTGATCAATAAAATGATGCACATGAAAAGGGCGGCGAGATAACCAGAGGCAGTATAGGCGCGGTCCAAAACAGACCACAGAGGTCTAAATTTGCTTGAGACCCAGTGAGGCCTAAACGCAGCAAACACAGCGAGAGCTATAGGGAATCCGAAAATCCACACCCAAAGTGGGATTCCAATAATATTCGGCCAGTCATTCATGGTTTTTCTTATAAATAGTGTGCCCCAGATGAACTGGGGCACAGGGTTGGGTTACATCTTGTTGTATTCGTCGATGATGGCCTGGCCATCAGCTCCAACAGACTTTAACCAATCGGCTTGCATGATCTGACCGATTTCTTTCAGCTTTTTGAGAAACGCTGGACTTGCATCTTCAACCTTCATTCCGTTGGCTTGAAGTTGCTCAAAGTACCAGTTGGCGAGTTCAGCTGATTTTGCCGCACAAGCTGCTCCTGTCTCATCAGCGGCTTTTTGAATGGCTGCTTTGGTAGAACCGTCAAGGTTGTCCCAGATTCCTTTATTAACCATCACATAGTTACGAGGATGCCAGGCATTTACCTTGTAGTAGTGAGACAAATGTTCCCAAACTTTACGGTCATAGCCGGTTGAGCCTGAAGAGATGAATGACTCAGCGACTCCTGTTGCTAGAGCTTGGCTCAGTTCAGCCGCTTCGACTTGAACAGGAAGCATGCCTAATTCTTTTGCGAAGGTTGCTGTCGCTGAGTTGTACGAGCGGAACTTGACACCTTGAGTGTCAGCCTCTGAATTAACGGCTTTGTTGAAATAGAAACCTTGCCCAGGCCAAGGACACGTGTACAGGGTAACAAGGTTGAGGTCGGCTAACTGCGCATTCACCTTATCTTTTGCGATTTGCCACAACTTTTCATTCGATTCATACGTGGTCGCAAGGAATGGTAAGTTATCCCACCCTAGCAACGGGGCTTCGTTGGCATGAGCCGACATGAAGCGTTCGCCGATTGGTGCTTGTCCAGTCTGGACCGCGCGTTTAATCTCACCGCCTTTAAAAAGAGATCCGCCTGGATGAACAGTGATATCAATTTTGCCTTTGGTGTAGTCCCTGACTTTGTCAGCGAAAACCACGCCCATTTCGGAGTGGAAGTTTGTGGCAGCGTATGCCATCGGCATATCCCACTTTTCTGCTAAAGCAGCCGCTGAAATTGAAGTCGCAGCGATAGCAGCTACAACTGTCGTGAGTTTTCTCATGGGTGAGTTCTCCTCGTTTTTGTATCTAATTGTTATTAGCTAAACCGAGCAGGATCGAATGGAGTTACATCGAGTTCAATGGACCTTCCCTGGATCAGTTCACTAAGGATTCGGCCTGTTTTTGCGCCTCCTGTCAACCCTACATGCTGATGGCCGAAGCCGAGCCAACAATTTTTGACTGCTGGCAATTGGCCTATCAAAGGTAATGAATCAGCAGGAGCTGGTCGATGTCCGAGCCATGAATCGATGCGATCAAAAGTCACACCGGGGAGTAACGCCTGCACTTGAGACTTGAGTAATTCGATCGGTTCTTCGTTTTCTGGAAGCTCAAGCCCCCCAAATTCGACTATCCCGGCCGCTCGGAT
>RGHP01000207.1 GCA_010024125.1 Gammaproteobacteria bacterium
AGACCGGCCGCAGTGGCAACTGCTTGCATCGTCATGGCGTCATAGCTTAATTGGCGCAGCAACATCTCAGCTGCCATCAAAATACTGTTTTCGCGTTCTGATTTCGCCATCTTTGATCGGGCACGTTGTTTGAATTGCATCCTGTTTAGCCTAAAGTTAACTGACTATCAGTCATTTTAACGCCAGTGATCTAAAAAACAAGATACACGAACAATAAGAATGCACATCAGTTAGCTCCAGAAAAGAGGCAGCGTAGCATCTGGTCAAGTTTCCGCGCATCCCCTGTGTTGAAAAAGGCGGGCTTGTCAGAGTCGATATCAAGCACTCCGAGCAATTCCCCACAGGCGTCAAAGCATGGAATAACCAATTCAGATTTAGTGCTCGCTGAACAGGCGATATGCCCGTCAAACCTCTCAACATCGTCAACAATCTGGATAGCCTTTTGTCGCGCCGCCGCACCGCATACACCACGTTCAAACGGGATAACAAGGCAACCATGACCACCTTGGTAGGGGCCAATTTTCATCAGACCTGGCGATACTACTCGATAAAAGCCGACCCAATCGAACCCGTCAACCCCGTGATATAATTCCGCCGAGACAGTTGCCATAATCGCAATCTTGTCGTCTTCTCCATCACAAAGCGCACAAATGCGCGCAATCAAATCAGGCTTTATGGTCGAGGACACTTGATCCATAGCGTCTTACCCCCTCAGGCTGTTTTACCTTTTTTGCCCAGCTTATTCCCTCAGAATAAAAACATATCGACCTGAAAAACAAACCGTAAAGGGCGCAGTTTTGACAAAAATAACGTCCACCAGACCAACGATAATTAGTAAGTTAGGCAGAGCAAGTTTCCTATGCCTAGCATGCATTCATCCCAGAGGAAATCTGTCGGTGGCTATCTCTCCGATTCAATAAATTCAATTATTTAAATTCTCTACATATCAAAACAACACCGCCAAGATCTCGGCGTCTCCATGAGTTAGCGTTCAGAAAATTGAAAATTGAGTAAACATTTATGCTGGTGGGTCGTTCCACCACATGAGTAATTCGACAATCAATTGGTTCACGGTCGTGCACAAAAAACTTTTCACAATCACTGCAATCACAATCATCGGCTACATGACAGCAGGCTGCCAGCTTCTGATTGATAATCGTAAGAACGGCAAGGCCTCGGTCGTGGTTGTGCCAACCGATGAATGGGATGCACTGAGATCAGAGCAGGTAAAGGCAGATGTCGCGCACGATCTTGCTAACGCACTTATTGATGAATTTAATAACAAACACTTTATGGCGGTTAAAAATAACGCAAATGATCAGGCGGTAGAAGTAAACAAAAACACTGCTACACCAATAGACGGAACACAAAATATTCAATTCAGCAACCGCACAAACAGTCAGTTGGCCGGCTGCAGCACCATTGGGATTATAGAAGTTAAGCACACCGGAAAAATGGATGATGCGATCATCATTTTAAAAAATGAGGCCTACAGGTTAAACACGAATATTCTTGTTCCATTGACGATGAAACAGAGCGATCTAAACACATTCGCATCAGCAAATATTGAAATCGAAGCGCGGATGATGAAATGCCCGCTGAAACTCGCCCGAGGAAATTAAGCTATGGCAGAGATTATCCAATTCAATCAGTATCTGGGTAAAACAGTGAATACCAGTGATGATGTAATGAGCTTATCTAAGACAGACATCCACAAAGTCGAGAAAATCCGGGATTCAATTGAGACTGCGTTGGAAACTTTCGCCATCTCAGAGAATATGCCGTTAACAGTTGCGATGGCCGCCGGGCGCTATGCTGCAATGCGAATGTTTCAGCTTCAGGGCCGAGCGGAGACCATGGCTTTTATGAATGAATGCATTGTTACCGCTGAACTGTGTGATGATATTTCGAAGCAGCTCGATGAGGATGCGTAGACAAAGCGCGCCCTACGCCTGATGACAAAAAATATAAGTTGCTAGAGCTCCACGACACCAAGCATTTTATCGTACGAGCAGGTCTGAAAGTAGGATTTGGAGCGGGTCTTGAGAAAAGTTATCAGCAATCAGAGTTCACGATTAACTCGGCTTATCGATCCAATCACTTCAGCACCAAGATCAATTGACAACGCGTCGGCCTGAACCTCACCCTCAACCTTACCAGTTGCTCTAACCGTCAGACTTTCACAAATTATTTCACCACTAAATTTACCGTTAATCTTGACACTGCTGGCTTTAATCTTACCGGTTACACTTCCCTGCTCGCTTATGATTAGCTCGTTCGCGGCTATGTCCCCTTTAAAACTACCATCTATCACAACTGGAAACTCACCACCATCGAGTGAGCCTTCCATCACCAATCCGAAAAGAATATAAGTCGCATGCTCGCTAGGGGTGGGCGTTTGCTCCTTTGGTTTGATCAACATGCGTCAGGCACCCTTCTTTCGAGATGAGTTCTTGTTGTCAAGCTTGGACCCAGACCCGATGCCAGGGAGGGATTTATCTGGTCCGGTTTCCTGATTTTCATCCGTAACATCGGCCTGCGTGTCCCAATTGTGCAATACATGGCAATTCAACGCTGCTCCACGATCCATTTGCAATGTTTTGTATTGCAACTTTCCTGAAATACGAGCAGTTGAGGTTGCCCACACACTGCCAGCTTCCATTTGGCCATCATAATCCCCAGAAATAACAACTAATTCAGCTCGTATAGCACCGCGGAACTGACCGGTTTCACTTATGGTGATTTTTTCAGTGCTCAAATCAGCACTCACCTTCCCGTGAACATCAATAAAACCAGCATTGATAATCTTGCCAGTAAATG
>RGHP01000208.1 GCA_010024125.1 Gammaproteobacteria bacterium
ATCCACAAGAAGTCCAGAGTTGCTCTTATTCACGGCTCTCATGATCTCCAGACAGTCCGTCGACGTCTTTACAGCTGTCCAGGGCATGAATTCTAGGTCGCCGCTTAGACCATACTGAGCAGCGTGCTCGAGAAATATTCCGTAGTTATCAATCAATCGTGATCTGTCGGTGTCATCGCCCGCCATCAGAACGTGCTTCGCGCCAAGATAGGCACCGACTTCCAGAAAAGGTAAAAACGATTCGATAGCGAAGAATTCATTTAAACGAACGATCTCTACATCGGCGACACCAAGACCACAATCTTCCAGAGCAGCCTTAACCTGTTTCTGTTCCACTGAGTCTGTAAGTAGCGAGTATGGACCTTCATTACCCGCGGGAATCAAGCGGAAACCGACGTAGTCGTAGCCGGTCTCACTCGCAACTCTGACAGCCTCGAGAGGCGTCACGTCTTTGACGGTCAAAAATGCGAGAGAATATCGGGTCCTCATATCACTTCAGCGGCGAGAAGCCCATCGGGACCATCATGGTTGAGGTCATGTTGGGCCGCAGAAAATCTGGCCCTCCCTTTGGTGGCCAGACCCCATCAGCAACAGTCTTTCCTCGTATTTCGGATCGATGATTTGCAGACTCGTAGGGCCAGATCTGCGCGAAACGAGTCGGTCCATCGATTGAGTACATCGCCATCGTTAACGGTGAATACTCAACCCGGGGTGGGACAGCCTCGGTCCATTTATCGAGAGTTGGTTGCAATCCATCTAATGTTGGCTGATAGACCCGAAGCTCGTATACCTTACCGAACTCACCAGGCTCCACTGACGGCAAGAAATCAACCGGCTTGTAAGAGTCGATGGAGTATGAAAGAAGAGCGTCTCCCGCATAAAACGGATCTGGCGACAACCGAACACGATCACGCTCTTGGAGTAAACAATCGTAGTCCTTAAATCCTCGAAGTATGAATACCTCATTCAGATCACCAATATCAGTGAACCACGCACCGAGAAGACGTCCTTTTGAGCCAGACTCTGTCAGAAAACGTTCCAATCCTTCGGCAATCTTACCTGCACCAAAGATCACTGTTTTGAGATTAATAAGCTCATAATATTTCATCAAAAACTCCTAAATACTCTGATTTTTAATATGTTTTGCAATGATATAGCCGAACGTCATTGCGGGTCCTAATGTAATTCCACCGCTCGGGTAGCTGCCCTTAAAGATGCTGGCCGCCTCATTACCCACGGCGTAGATGTTTGAGATTGTGTTGTTCTTAGAGTCGAGTATCTGCCCAAACTCATTCGTCCGAATCCCCGAAAATGTGCCCAGACTTCCGGAAACAATTTTGACGGCATAAAACGGGGCCTTCGAAACTGACCCAAGCGAAGGATTGGGTCCATGAGACGGATCACCTTGCGCCCGATTATAGAGACTGTCGCCCCGACCAAAATCAGGATCCACTCCTTGTCTTGCGTTGTAGCTGAACTCGTTCAACGTGTTAGCCAATACATCGCCGGGTAACGCCAGAGATTCTGCTAGTTCGTTCACTGATTTGGCGACATGAAGATAGCCATCCCGAACCGCCTTTGTTACTTGCCCGGGGAGCGGCTTAACCGCACCAATTCCCCACCTCGAGAAACCAACCTGGTCGGTGATCAGCCAACAGAACGGGTTTTCCTGCTTGTAGCTCGCAAATAGACCCGACATAAATGCATGATATGAGTCGGCCTCATTTACAAAACGCTTTCCGTCGGGCCCAACAGCCACCATTCCCGGTTTTGCTCGATCAACTAAATGAGGGAAGTGTACGACACCGTTTTTTGTTTTCCACAAAGATACCGGCGACCAAGCACCAGCATGAGTAAAGTCATCAGCGAGCCTTCCGTCATGCCTTTCGGCTATTTTTGATAGATCGCCCTCATTAGCTCCCAAGGCCGCTGAAAAGTGATTTTGGCCGGTGCTTCTGTCAAACAGTCGTTTACGCAACTCAGGACTGTGGGGGAACCCGCCTCCAGCCAGAACTAGCGACTTAGCGGAAACAGTTTCTGCGTCCCCCAGGGTCACATGCCACAGATCGTCCCGAGGATAGAAATCCGAAACGGGCCGGCCAACAACAAAATCAACGCTGTGTCGCAGGCAACTACCAAACAACTGAGCGATCAGGCCATTTCCGTTCACTGACCGGACATCACGCCCCCAAATCAATCGACCAAACCCATAGCGAATCAGCCGGTTGAGTACGTAGGCAAAACTTCTCAGACTGGTTTTTGCCTCAAAAAAATGTTTGAGCTCAAATGAGCCGATCGCCATACCAGCAAGCGTCATTGGTTCGAGCGGTCTGCGCAAGAACGCGGCGAATCGTCCCAGCTTACGGTTATCGACGGGGCCACTGCACAGAGAACGCCCACCATCAACGGCGCCGGTTACGTTCTGGAAGTCTGGGACACGGTTACCGTCGATGAACTTGAAGCCCAGTGAGTCTTCATAGAACTCAACCATCCTCGGGGCCTCATCCAGAAAAGCGTCAACCTCAATTCCCCTCGCTCGACGATTTGATACCGCGTCAAGGTACTGGTTAATCTGCTCACGAGAGTCCTCAATACCGGCTCTTAACGCGTGCCGATTCATCGGTACCCACATCCAACCACCGGACCAGGCAGAAGTCCCACCGATTTGGCTCGTCTTCTCTATCACCAAAACAGAGAGTCCATTGAACGCAGCGACCGCGGCGACGGACAAGCCTCCGGCGCCTGAGCCGACCACGATTAC
>RGHP01000209.1 GCA_010024125.1 Gammaproteobacteria bacterium
AAATCCATGATTTTCGCAACCGGAGGATCTGAAGACTCCGCAATCAACACAAGATCAAGATCATTCTCACGAGCGGCCTCAAGCGCGTCATTCGTGTTAACAACACCAATTTGTTCACCTGTCGGTCCGATCAAACGCACTTTAGGGGCGCGAATTTCTTCATTGATCAGTGTGCGCTTTTCACCCGGCGCACCTTTGGGTTGTGCTCTTCTGATTACTCTGTCTCCGATTCAATACCAAAACGACCGCGCATCCCGATCTCACTCTGAAGCTTATCTGCAAAGGCTTGTAAGCTCATTGCACCTAGATCTTCACCTGAACGGGTCCGCACAGCCACCTGCTGGTTTTCCACTTCTTTATCGCCGATCACAAGTAAATATGGGACCCGCTGTAAAGTGTGGTGGCGGATTTTATAGCCGATCTTCTCATTGCGCAAATCGGATTTAACGCGAAGACCTTGAGCAACAAGCATTTTTTCTACATTTTTCGCATATTCATGCTGTGAATCGGTGATTGTGAGCACAACTGCTTGCGTCGGAGAAAGCCACGGCGGGAGCAAACCTGCTGTATTTTCTAGCAAAATCCCAACAAACCGCTCCAAGCTGCCCAAAATTGCACGATGCAACATGACAGGAATCTGCTTCGATCCATCTTCAGCAACATATTCTGCGCCGAGACGTCCAGGCATCGAGAAATCGACCTGCATCGTGCCGCATTGCCATACACGGCCAAGGCAGTCTTTCAATGAATACTCGATTTTTGGTCCGTAGAATGCACCTTCACCAGGGAGTTCTTCCCATTCGACTCCCAAGTCATCCAATGCATCGGATAATGCCTTTTCAGCTTTATCCCAAGTTGCATCATCACCGACTCGCTTTTCAGGTCGCGTTGAGATTCGAACGATCATGTCATCGAAGCCCATGTCGTGATAGACCTCGGTCAATAACTGATTAAAAGTTTTCACCTCATCAGTGATCTGATCTTCTGTACAGAAAATGTGTGCATCGTCCTGTACAAAATTACGGACACGCATCAAACCATGCAGTGATCCTGATGGTTCGTTACGGTGACATGAGCCGAATTCAGCTAAACGAATTGGAAGCTCGCGGTAGGACGTAATTTTCTTGTTGTAAATCTGAACGTGACAAGGGCAATTCATCGGTTTCACCGCGTAATCACGGCTTTCACTCGATGTCACGAACATATTTTCTTGATACTTATCCCAGTGACCGGATGCTTCCCACAGCCGTTGATCAACGAGTTGTGGAGTACGGATTTCTTGGTATCCAGAATGCTCTAGACGGTCACGGATGTAATCTTCAAGCACGCGATAGACAGTCCAGCCATTTGGATGCCAGAACACCATGCCTGGCGCCTCCTCCTGCAAGTGGAAGAGGTCAAGAGTCTTTGCCAGATTCCGGTGATCGCGTTTCGCTGCTTCCTCTAGGAACTTTAAATGCGCATCCAGATCTTGCTTGGATGTAAATGCAATTCCATAAATTCGCTGCAACTGCTTATTGTTGACGTTGCCACGCCAATAGGCGCCAGTCACATTGGTCAGCTTGAAGTGTCGAAGGAACCGCGTATTCGGAACGTGCGGTCCACGGCACATATCCATGTATTCCTGATGGTGATAGAGACCAATAGCATGTCCATCATCGGGAATGTCCTGCTCGATAATCTCGAGCTTATATGGCTCTTCGCGCTCTTTGAATTCCGCAATCGCTTCTTCACGCGAGGCCCACTGTTTGATCACGGAGTAGTCGGTTTTGACGAGTTCTTGGATTCTCTTTTCAAGCGCTTCCAAATCCTCAGGAGTCAGCTGCCGCTCGTAATCAACGTCGTAATAAAAGCCATGCTCAATGACAGGCCCAATCGCCATTTTGATTCCGGGGAAAAGCTGCTTTCCGGCGTGACCAACCAAGTGTGCAAATGAGTGACGAATCACCTCAAGGCCTTCAGGATCCTTGGCGGTAATCAACGACAGATTCGCGTCATGGCTAATAATGTCGGAGGCGTCTTTTAATTCGCCGTCGACACGCGCACAAATCGTTGCTTTTGCGAGGCCAGGGCCAATTGATTCAGCAACGTCCATAGCGCAGATTGGACCTTCAAACTCGCGCTTGGATCCATCAGGAAGAGTAATTACGGGCATTTCCAACTCCGATCTGGCGACCTATACCAAGGGCCTTCCAATGTGGTTGTAATTTGGTAGGCGCGATTGGAATCGAACCAACGACCTCCACCATGTCAAGGTGGCGCTCTAACCAACTGAGCTACGCGCCTGAAGAGCGGCGAAGTATACAGCCTTCAAGTTTGAAGTAAAGCGTCTTGCTACAGGCTGTAGTAATTTCTAAACCAATCGACAAACTGCGGAATTCCCTCTTCCACAGTGACACGCGGAGCGTATCCAATGGCGGCTTTCAAAGCAGATACATCGGCGTGAGTCGCGATCACATCACCCGGTTGCATTGGCAATGACTCAACCTTTGCTTTTTTACCGCATGCTTCTTCAATCAGCTCAAGGTAACGGATCAAATCAACCGGACGATCAGATCCGATGTTATAAACACGCCATGGAACGTTGGATGTACCTGGGTTCGGCGTCAGCGGATCATAGGAAGGGTCAGGAGTCGCAATCTGATCAAGCGTTCCAATCACGCCATCGACAATATCCGAAACAAATGTGAAGTCACGTTTGTGGTGACCACCATTGAACAACTGAACAGTCCC
>RGHP01000210.1 GCA_010024125.1 Gammaproteobacteria bacterium
GATTGACTCCAGCTTTAGTTCCGCACTTCCGAAGCTGAACCTAATCGGCTTGTCCCTGTCAACTACCAGACTCACACGCTTAGTCGCGTCTGAAAGATCGCTCGTGTTTAGAACAGCGAAGTGCGGGGTCTCAGACGGGAAAAGCTGCAAAACGGCCGGGTATTTTCCCTTGATCGTTGATGTTGCGACCATTTTGTTACCCGATGTGAAACCAACCATCTCTTTTTCGCTTGAGCCAATGCCTATTTCGACGTCTCCGCTCCCTGAGAAGGTCTTGGCGATTTCAGACAAAACTCGTGCCGGAATAAGTACTTCGGCCTCAGCGGACTTGCTGGTCCAGGGGACCGATTTGACCGCCACCCTAAATCTGTCTGTTGCCACGAAAGAAAGCTCCTTGGGCTTGCTGGAAACCATGACCGCTGTCAGAACAGGAGTTACCTCTTCGCGGCTAGCCGCAATGGAAACCTCGGCGACTGCATCGGAGAACTGCTCAGCCTTTACGGTTCCTGATCCACTTGGAATGTCTGGGGTTTGTGGATATTCGGTCATGCTCATTGCCGATAGCGAAAATTTGCTACTTCCTGAGTTGATAGCAACTCTGGATTCCAGTAACTCAATCGAAACAGAGTCACTCGGTAGCTTCGAGACAATTTCAGCCAAAAGTCTTGCTTGAACAAGGGTTTTTCCTGGTTTTTCGACAGATCCTGCGATTGAAACTCTTGCAACCACTTCGTAGTCAAAAATAGAAAGGGTTATTGAACCATCGGTTGCATCTACTACAACACCTGAAAGCTGGGGTAGTTGCGGCCTAGGAGAAAGCATTCTGACAAGAAAAGAAACTGCATCACTGAGAACTTCACGGTCTGCTTGAAATTTCATCTTTAGCTTTCGAATAAGTTTGAGGGGTTTTATCTTGGCACAGCGAGCCAACAACTTCACATTTTGTTTGGATCCCCAGTTTTCCCAATTCTTTATATCTAATTATTCAAAACAATAACCAGCTGTGGAATATGGGATAACTTCCTGAACACTAATCAAATACTGAAAACTACACCGGTGTAAGTTGTTTACACAGCTGTGAATAAGTTTGTGGATAACTATGACACCTGTTGATAGTTTCTAGCTTTTTGTGCTTTCGGGCTCCGTTTTTAGAGTTTTTAGGCTTGTTTTTCACAAAACCTGGGGAGTTATCCACAAATTATTTATGAGAATCTTTAATCTTTTGGATGATTTCGGAAACCTGGTTGTAGATGTAACGTCTCTCGCGCATCTGAGCACTTATCTTCTTGGTCGCATACATCACCGTGGTGTGGTCCCTGTTTCCAAAATGGGTACCGATTTTTGGTAGCGACAAATCAGTTAATTCCCTGCAAATGTGCATTGCGATCTGTCGTGCAAGGGCAACCGCCTGCTGTCTGCCGGACCCGGTTATCTCGTCTGCGCTGAGTTTGTAGTACTCAGCGGTTGCGGAGATTATCGACAGCGGCGATATGTTTGCTCCCTCAGCGATTGCAATGGTGTCCTTGAGAACCACCTGAACCAGGTCCATGTCAATGGGTGAGCGATTGAGGTTTGCAAAGGCTGTCACCCGAATTAGGGTTCCCTCCAACTCGCGGATGTTCGAAGAGATGCGAGTTGCCATGTATTCGATTACCTCGTCGGGAATCTCAATTCGCTCGATAGCAGCCTTTTTGCGCAAAATCGCAACACGGGTTTCAAACTCAGGGGCTTGAATGTCCGTAATCAGGCCCCACTCAAAGCGAGAAAGCATTCTCTCTTCGAAGCCCTCCAGCTGCTTTGGTCTGAGGTCTGAGGTGATAACCACCTGTTTGTTGTGATCGTGGAGCGTGTTAAAGGTGTGGAAGAACGCTTCCTGTGTTTGGTCTTTGCCCTGTAGAAACTGGATGTCGTCCACGAGGAGAATGTCAACGTCTCGATATTGAGCCTGAAACTCCGCCGTCTTGTTGTTTTGGATTGCGTTGATGAAATCATTAGTGAACTCTTCGGAGGACACATAACGGACCTTGATCCGCGGCTTGAGGTGAATTGCGTAGTGACCGATCGCGTGGAGGAGATGTGTCTTTCCCAGCCCACTAGAGCCGTAAATAAATAGCGGGTTATACGCCTCCGCGGGAGCTTCCGCCACCGCAAAGGCTGCGGCGTGGGCGAATCTATTCGAACCACCAGTAACGAAGCTATCGAAGCTGTATTTCGGGTTGAGTCTTGAGTCGCCACTTGTGATAACCGGGCCAGTGGCCGGATCGCGATCCTCGAACGGGATAGGTTCCGGCTCGACAGCTACCTCCACCGACACCGGTCCCTGGAGCTCTTCGTTGGTGATTGTAACGAAGCTTGTTGGACCTCCCATGTCGCTGAGCTCGGAAAGCGCACCAAGAATTTGATCGCGGAGTCTCACCTGAAGCATGGATCGGGTGGTTTCGTTTGGGACTTCGATGTAGAGAGTGTCATCGAGAACACCCTTGGGGACTGCCAAATCTAGGTGACCCTTTAGGTGAGGGGTTACGTCGGGATGGGAGGCTACTTTCGAGATGAGATTTTGCCAGGAACTTGCCAAAGCAATATCCGCCATCTCTTCTCCCTAAACTGCAAGTTATCCACAGAGTTTTACACAGGTCCACAACGCTGTGGAGAAACTTTATATCTCTGTGGAAAACTTGTGGAAACTGACCCCACAAACTCGATTGCAACATTCAACAGAAGAGTTTTGAT
>RGHP01000022.1 GCA_010024125.1 Gammaproteobacteria bacterium
TCGACAGGAACTGATCGCGTGAAATTGCATTTCGAGATCCGAAAGCAAGGCAAGCCCATTAATCCTGTCTCACTACTACCAAAGCGCAGGTCGTAGTCCTTCAGTCCATCACGCTACGTATTCGAGAGTGAATATAACTGTCCTCCCAAGACAAGGAGATCGTTATGATTGATTCACTCTCAAATGCAACTTACTTAAACCACTTAAATCAACATGAGCTCATGACGGCCAAGGAAGAGCTTGAGCTCGGCCGCCGTGTGCAAAAGGGTTGTCAAAAAGCGCGCACTGAATTTATTCAGAGAAATTTGAAGCTTGTGATCAGCCTCGCCGGTCGCTATCGCGGTCGCGGACTGGATGTTGCTGATCTGGTCGAAGAAGGCAACATTGGATTGATGCGGGCGGTGGATAAGTACGATCCTGAAATGGGTTATCGCTTCTCGACTTATGCTGCTTGGTGGATTCGCCAGGCCGTAGAGCGAGCGTTGATGAATCAAGTGAAAACGGTGCGAACACCAATCCATAAACAGCGCGAATTTCGGCAAGAGCGCAAGGCCATCGAGGCTGAAAACGAGACATTGCCGGGATACGCCAAGCGGAACATGGATCATTGGTTTAACCCGAGTGAACAAATCATTTCGCTTGATCAAGCAGTCGATGGTTTAGATGGATCCACGGGCGTTGATCTGTTGGAGTCAGAATCCTCAAGTCCTGAAGAGCTCGCGGTCAATCAAGAAGATCGTGAAAACGTGGCTGCTTGGCTGAACTTGTTGCCAGATCTGCCGCGGATGGTGGTGATGCGTCGTTATGGCTTAGATGGTCGTGACAGCGAGACGTTATCAGCCATTGGTGAGCGTTTAGGGACGACCCGTGAGCGGGTTCGGCAGATTCAGGTGGAGGCACTTCGATTGCTCCGCCGGATGGTCGAATCGGGACGCATTCCGGCAGATGCTGCAATCTTGAGCTAAATCAACCGCGATCGAGATGGTCGATCTTATTTGGTACGCCATCCCACTCTTCGGCATCGGGGAGTGGGTCTTTCTTTTCGGTGATGTTTGGCCAGACACGCGACAATTCATCGTTGATTTCGATAAAGACTTTTTGATCTTCCGATAGCTCATCTTCTGACAGAATGGCACCTGCAGGGCACTCAGGCTCACAGAGGGCGCAGTCAATACACTCATCTGGATTGATAACGAGAAAGTTAGGGCCTTCGTAGAAACAATCCACTGGGCAGACTTCGACGCAGTCTGTGTATTTACAGCGGATACAGTTATCAACAACAACAAATGTCATGGGTCTCTCCTTTGTGCGGCCAAGATTCTATGCGTTTGCGTCTGAATCGCCAAGTGACTCGCGTGCTTTTAATACCAGCGTCTCGAGCGTCGACCACGCCTCTCTCGGTGAGAGGTCATCAGGATCAAGGTGAGCTAATTGGCTCACGAGCGGATCTGGTGGTTGGTTAAACAAGTCTGCCTGTGGTGCTTGATGTTGATTCAAAGCCACTTGTTGTGATTCGAGTTCCGCTAGATATGACGCCGCTCGACCAATGATTTCATCGGGTACACCAGCGCGGCGCGCGACATGGAGGCCATAGCTTTGGGAGGTTGGCCCATCCATTACGCGATGTAGGAAAACGATTTGATCCCCTGTGACCTGTGCAGTGAGGTGCACGTTAAAGGCCGATGACTCGGTTTCAGGTAGGTGTGTCAGCTCAAAATAATGCGTCGCAAAGAGTGTCAGTGCGTGACGCTTCGCGAGTGCCTCAGCAGACGCCCATGCTAAAGCGAGGCCGTCAAATGTACTGGTGCCACGGCCCACTTCGTCCATCAAAACAAGTGACTGATCGGATGCTTCAGCCAAAATGGCTGCGGTTTCTGTCATCTCGACCATAAAGGTTGAGCGACCTCCTGCAAGATCATCAGATGCGCCGATACGGGTATAGATTCGGTCGATTGGGCCAATCAATGCACTGTCTGCGGGAACAAAGCTTCCGATCCGAGCGAGTAGTGCGATCAATGCTGTCTGCCGCATGTAAGTCGACTTACCGCCCATATTGGGTCCGGTGATTAATGCCAGCGAACGACTTGTATCGAGCCGTGTGTCGTTCGGTACAAAGGGCTCTCGACTCGCTTTTTCAATCACCGGATGCCGGCCGTTCGTAATCTGGACTTCGACCGTGTCTGAAAGTACAGGTTCAACCCAGCGTTCATGGCTTGCGACCATTGCCAGACTTGTTAACACATCAAGCTCAGCCAGTGATTGTGTCAGCGTTTTGAGGTCGTTAATTGCAGCAGTCAGTGGGTTGAATAGTGCATCGAATAGGTGACGTTCACGGCTTAATGCTTGGCTCTCTGCAGACAATGCTTTGTCTTCAAAGGTTTTGAGTTCGGGTGTTGTAAAGCGCTCAGCATTTTTGAGCGTTTGCCGCCTTTGAAAGTGTAAAGGCGCTTCTTGCGTAGCAAGCGTTGCTTTTGAGATTTCGAAGTAATAGCCGTGCACTCGGTTATAACCGAGTTTGAGGCCTGTGATTCCTGAGTTCGCCCGCTCAGTGTCTTCCATCTCTGTCAGAAGACTTGATGCATCACGAGAGAATCTGCGGAGTTGATCAAGTTCGTCGTCGTAACCTTCGCGAACGACTCCACCGGCGCTCACGACAACCGATGGTTCGATCTCCAGTGCATCATCAAGCAGTTGATGGATTTCTGCCATCAACAGAAGCGCGTCGCCAAGCGCACTTACTGACTTGTAGGTTGTTTGAGTTAGTCTCGCTTTCAGTTCAGGGAGCTCTTTGAGACTGTCTCGTAGGCGCGTGAGATCGCGAGGTCTTGCTGATTTCAAACCAATCCGAGCGACAATCCGTTCGAGATCGCCGATACGCTTTAGGTGGTTTGTGATTGAAGCGGTGAGTCCTGAATCGATCAGTTCCCGAATATGGGCCAGTCGCCGTGCTGGGATGTCTGTGTCGCGATAGGGTGCTGTGATCCAACGCGCTAATTCACGGCTTCCCATGGCGGTTGAGGTCTGATCGAGAACCCAGAGGAGTGTGTGTTTACGTTCGCCTTTTAAGGTTCGGATCAGTTCTAAATTCTTTTGCGTGGTTTGATCGAGAATAACGCGATTGTCATCTCGAATGAGTTTGGGCCTTGAGAAGTGAGTCAGTTCGGTTCGTTGCGTGTCGTACAGATAAGTCAGCAGGGCGGCGGTTGTTTCAAGGCCTTGATCGCTGACGTCACTCAGCCCTAAGCCTCTGGCATCGCTCACTTGGTAGGTGCGCTCAAGCTCTCTCGATAATTGATCGAGTGTGTAGTGCCACGGGGGCACTTCGACCTGACGGATGTCTGTCGCAAACAAATCAGCATCCTGCGTCAGGCACTCTTTGGGCTCGATCCGTGTAAAAAGGCTGTCGACTGCATCGCGACTCAATTGGTCATAAATCAAAATCTCACCACGTGAGACCGATCCCAAGGCCACAGAAAATGTCATTCCATGGCTATTCAATGCGGCGACCCAAAGCTCTTGGCCTGAGTCGACGAAGGCATCATCAGTCACCGTGCCTGGCGTGAGGATGCGGGTGACTTCTCGTGCCACCGGTCCTTTAGACTCTCCAGGGATGCCAACTTGTTCACAAACGACAACAGACAGACCGGCATTGAGTAGACGTGCCTGGTAGTTTTCAGCTGCGTGATACGGAACGCCCGCCATTGGGATTGGCTCGCCTGCCGATTGGCCCCGACTGGTCAGCGTGATGTCGAGTACTTGGGCTGCTGTCTTCGCATCATCAAAGAACAATTCATAAAAATCACCCATGCGATAAAACACCAACGAGCTCGGATGGTGTTCCTTAATCGCTAGGTATTGCTGCATCATGGGAGTGTGCTGAGACAGTGGGGCTTTTTGATCCATCGTGGCATTCTAAAGAAAAGACGTGGAATGGTGTATGACTTCAGAACTTTTGACTGTTTTAAATGATGTGCATGCGCGTTTGATCGCGGGACATCAGACTGTGTCTGTTGCTGAGAGCTGCACCGGTGGCTTATTGGGCGCGGCATTGACCGAGTGCCCTGGATCATCCGCTTATTTTCTCGGTGGGGTTCAGGCCTATGCGAATGCGGTGAAAGAAGAGTTGCTTGGTGTCAGTCACGAAACACTGTTGTCATTTGGTGCTGTTAGCGAAGAAGTGGCGTCTGAGATGGCTCTTGGGGTCCAGCGGCTCACTGGTTCGGATTGGGCGTTGTCGACGACAGGGATTGCCGGGCCGGATGGTGGTTCTGAAGAGAAGCCAGTCGGTACAGTCTGGGTGTCTGTTGCCGATTCAGCGGGTGTATACAGTCAAAAGCTTCTGTTAGATGGTGATCGATCGAATGTGCGCAATCACACCGTGCTTGAGGCGCTATCGATGCTTTTAGAGCGTCTTTCTGATGATGACGATGATCTTTAACTTCATTTGGATGCCCCAATTTTGAATTTCGGGTTCTTGGATGGGCCAAGGACCGGTATACTTTCACGTTTTTGGCAAGGAATTGGTCGAGGTCAATATGCCAATTTATGAATATCAATGCACAGCATGCGGTGAATCGCATGATGCTTTACAGAAATTGTCAGATGCTCCGCTGGTGGATTGTCCAGCGTGCGGTGAGCCTGAGCTGAAAAAGAAGATCAGTGCGGCAGGTTTTCGTCTTACTGGCGGTGGTTGGTATGAGACTGACTTTAAGACGGGTGACAAGAAGAAAAACCTGGCTGGTGATGGGAAGTCATCAGATACCAAAACAACGACTTCAAAGAAAACGGAATCGGCTGCTTAAGCCATTTGAAAAAGGAATACACATCCATGCGTACCCACTATTGCGGCGAACTCAATGCCAAGCACATCGGTGACACAATCACTGTTTGCGGTTGGGTTCACCGCCGCCGCGACCATGGCGGCGTGATCTTTTTAGACCTGCGTGATCGCCAGGGACTGCTTCAGGTCGTTGTGGATCCTGATACAGAAGAGGCGTTTGCGACAGCTGATCGTGCGAGATCAGAGTGGGTAATGCAGATCACAGGGCTCGTGCGTGCACGTCCAGAAGGCACTGTGAATGCAGAGATGCCAACAGGTGAGATCGAGGTTCTCGGGCGTGAAGTGAAGGTTTTAAACACCGCTGATACCCCTCCATTTCAGCTTGATGAGCATGCGAAAGTCGGTGAGGAAGTGCGTTTGAAGCATCGCTATATGGATCTTCGTCGTCCAGAGATGCTTGAGAACTTGATGCTTCGTTCACGCGTGACCACCTTTGTTCGAAACTTCCTGTCAGACAATGGGTTTGTGGATACTGAAACGCCGGTGCTGACGCGTGCGACTCCAGAAGGCGCGCGTGATTATTTGGTGCCGTCGCGTGTTCATAAGGGTGAGTTTTTTGCACTCCCTCAGTCACCACAGCTATTTAAACAGTTGTTGATGGTTGCGGGTCTTGATCGGTACTTCCAAATTGCGAAGTGTTTCCGTGATGAAGATCTTCGCGCAGATCGGCAGCCTGAATTCACACAGATCGACCTTGAGATGTCATTTGTTGATGAAGAAGCGGTGATGGGGCTGACCGAATCGATGATCCGTGAGCTTTTCAAAACAGAAATGAATGTTGATCTCGGCGACTTCCCGAGAATGCCATATGCCGAAGCGATGGCACGGTTTGGAAGTGATAAGCCTGATTTGAGGATTCCATTAGAACTAATTGATATTAAAGACTTAATGGCGTCTGTTGATTTCAAAGTTTTCAGTGGGCCCGCCAATGATCCAAACGGTCGCGTGACGGTATTGAAGGTGCCAGGTGGTGCGACTATCTCGCGGAAAGAGATCGATGACTACACCAAGTTCGTGGGCCAATATGGTGCGAAAGGATTGGCTTGGGTGAAAGTCAATGCACTGGCCGAGGGAGTCGAGGGCTTGCAGAGTCCGATCCTCAAGTTCATGCCTGAAGATGTTGTGATGGCCTTGGTATCACGTGTTGATGCGAAAGATGGCGATATTCTGTTCTTTGGTGCGGATTCAGCACGTGTTGTATCGGATGCGCTTGGCGCATTGCGTGTGAAATTGGGACATGATCTGAACTTACTCACCCATGAGTGGGCGCCACTGTGGGTCGTGGATTTCCCAATGTTTGAAGATGCAGGTGATGGTCATGTTGCTGCTCTACACCACCCATTTACGGCACCGACAGTTGACCCCGCGTCACTGAAGGCCAATCCATTAGACGCGTTATCACGTGCCTACGATATGGTGCTCAACGGGACGGAACTGGGCGGTGGGTCGATTCGTGTCCACGATCAAGGGATGCAGCAGGCTGTGTTTGAAGTATTGAACATTTCACCCGAAGAGCAGCGAGAGAAGTTTGGCTTCTTGTTGGATGCGCTCCGTTACGGTGCGCCACCGCATGGTGGTCTCGCATTCGGTCTTGACCGGCTTGTGATGTTGATGCTCGGTGCGACTTCAATTCGTGACGTGATTGCGTTCCCGAAAACGCAGTCAGCAACCTGTTTGCTGACCGATGCACCAGGTGCTGTCAGCCCAGAGCAACTCAAAGAAGTGGGTGTACGGATTCGTCAGGATAAAACGGAGTCGATGTAATGGCAGGTCATAGTAAATGGGCCAACATTAAGCATAAAAAGGCTGCCCAGGACGCGAAGCGTGGCAAGATTTTCACTAAGCTGATCCGTGAGATCACAGTCGCCGCCAAGATGGGTGGTGGCGAGCCTGCTGATAACCCGCGCTTACGCGCAGCGGTCGACAAGGCCTTATCAGCAAATATGACAAAAGATACGATCCAGCGCGCGATTGATCGCGGTGCGGGCGGTGGTGATAACGACAACGTCGAAGAACTGGTATACGAGGGTTACGGTCCTGGTGGTGTTGCTGTCTTGGTTGAAGTCATGACAGATAACAAAAACCGAACAGTAGCTGAGGTGCGCCATGCGTTCAGTAAGTGCGGCGGTAACCTGGGAACTGATGGCTCGGTTGCGTATTTGTTTACAAAACGTGGGCAGATCCTGATTGATGACGCCGATGAAGATGTGGTGATGGAAGCAGCACTTGAAGCAGGTGCTGAAGATGTGATCAGTCAAGATGATGGATCAATCGACGTAGCCACTACGCAAAATGATGTGATCGAAGTGAAGGATGCATTGGTTGCTGCTGGCGTTGAAATCTTATCTGCAGAAGTTGCGTTGGTGCCGTCGACAACAGCTGAGTTGGATGAAGAGAGCGCGCCAAAAGTCATGAAGCTGATTGATATGCTTGAAGACTTAGACGACGTGCAAAACGTCTACACCAACGCGAACTTTACTGACGAGTTACTCGAGTTACTCGGCTAATGCGAAGGATCCTCGGCATCGATCCCGGCTCCATTAAAACGGGATGGGGCGTGATCGAAGTTGAGGGGAGTCGTGTGACCTATCTCGAATCGGGAATTCTTCGCCTCGGTGCTGGCGATATGTCTGATCGCTTACTCATCTTGTATCGAGGCCTTTCTGACGTCATCGAGCGACTGAAACCAACAGAGTGTGCCGTTGAAGAAGTATTTCTAGCGAAAAACTTTCAATCGGCTCTGAAGTTGGGGCAGGCGCGTGGCGTTGCCTTATTGTCGGCAGGAAGTGCTTCAATCCCAGTCAAAGAGTTCGCTGCAAAGACAGTGAAGCAGGCAATTTGTGGCCAGGGTCAGGCGACCAAAACCCAAATGCAGAACATGGTGATTCGGATTTTGAGTTTGACTGAAAATCCAGGCGAGGATGCAGCAGATGCACTCGGTATTGCGCTCTGTGCTGGGTACAGTAAAGATGGTGTTGGAGCAGATGCTCGATTTCGTTTGTCATCGCGCTCACGCTCAGGCAGTCGTTGGCGCTTAAAGGAGAGTCCGAAATGATCGGCCGGATTACAGGGACATTGTTGGGAATTGAGCATCAGACGGCACTCGTTGATGTGGGTGGCGTCGGGTACGAAATCGAATGCCCGATCAGTACGCTCTGTGAATTACCCCCCGTAGGCCAAACTGTGACCTTGCTGACGCATTTTGTTGTGCGCGAGGATGCGCAGCTTCTCTATGGCTTTTTAACGCATGACGATCGGGAATCGTTCCGGATTTTGATCAAAATTTCAGGCGTCGGACCGAAGCTTGCCATTGGCGTATTGTCCGGTCTTTCTGGAGATGAACTGGCGGCAGCCGTTGAGCGCGATGATGTGGCGACGTTGACGCGCCTACCTGGTGTTGGCAAGAAAACCGCTGAGCGTTTGTTGGTCGAATTGCGTGGTCGCATGACATCGACAGGGCGTACGCAATCGAGTAATGCAGTTTCACCAGTTGAAGAAGCTGTTCTTGGCTTGATTGCACTTGGATATAAGGAAGCTGAAGCGCGTAAAGCGATCAATGCGCTGCCCAAAGATCCTGAGGCGACACCTGAGAGTTTGATACGGTCGAGTCTGAAACAGATGTTGAGAACACCATGAGCGAGCGGATTATCGAAGGGGATTCGATGCCCGAAGATGCGCGTATCGAGCGTGCGGTTCGGCCGAAAACGTTGGCTGAGTATGAAGGGCAGCCAAAAGTTCGAGATCAAATGCAACTGTTTGTGGATGCCGCAAGGAATCGATCAGAGCCGCTCGATCATACGTTGATTTTTGGCCCACCGGGGTTGGGTAAAACAACGCTTGCGAACATTATCGCGCATGAGATGGGCGCGTCATTGAAGTCTACATCAGGTCCTGTGCTTGAGAGAGCAGGGGACTTGGCGGCGATTTTAACGAATCTTGAAGCGGGCGATGTGCTCTTTATCGATGAAATCCATCGACTGTCAGCCTCCGTTGAAGAAGTCCTCTATCCTGCAATGGAGGACTATCAGTTGGATATCATGATTGGTGAAGGGCCGGCCGCCCGCTCAATCAAACTCGATTTGCCACCGTTTACGCTTGTTGGTGCGACAACTCGTGCAGGCCTTTTGACGAGCCCGTTGCGTGATCGTTTTGGCATTGTTCAGCGCCTTGAGTTTTATTCAGAAGCCGATCTGGCAAAAATTGTGAATCGCTCGGCGGGTCTGATGGGTATTGAGTGCGAATCTGAAGGTGCTTCTGAAATTGCGAAGCGTTCCCGTGGTACACCACGAATTGCCAACCGACTGTTGCGCCGTGTGCGCGATTTTGCCGAAGTTCGGGCGGATGGTGTTATCACGCAACAAGTGTCGGATGATGCGTTGAATCTATTGCATGTAGATGCGCGTGGCTTTGATCAAATGGACCGTAAGCTTTTATCAGTGCTCGCTAACCATTTTAATGGAGGTCCAGTGGGGATTGAGTCTTTAGCGACCTCTCTTGGCGAAGAGCGCGGTACGCTTGAAGAAGTGATTGAGCCCTATCTGATCCAGCAAGGGTATCTGCATCGAACACCGCGGGGAAGAACATTGACGCAGGCTGGCTATCAAGTTGTTGGACTCAATGATGGTGCCGACGATTTATTTCAGGAATCCTGATGAGCTTTGAGATCCCGATTCGGGTATACATCGAAGACACTGATGCCGGTGGTATTGTGTTTTACGGGAATTATTTGAAGTTTTTCGAACGTGCGCGAACTGATTTTTTAAGAAGCATAGGGATTGAGCAGTCAGTTACGATCGAAAACAATCTGATCTTCGTCGTTCGACATGTTTCGGTCGACTATAAATCACCAGCAAGGCTTGACGATGTGTTGTCGGTGTCTTGTGCTGTGAAATCAATGCGCCCAACGCGTGTTGTATTTGCACAGTCTGCCAATCGATCGGCTGACGATACGAACCTCGTGAATGCAGAGGTGGAAGTTGTCGCCGTCAGTATGGATACTCTTAAACCTCGGGCGTTGCCTGATACATTATTAAACACACTACACATGACTGTTGGAAACACTGATGTCTGAAGAACTCTCTATCCTAAGCCTTGTTTTACAAGCTGGCCCTGTTGTTCAACTCGTGATGGCGACTTTGGTCCTTGCGTCTGTTTTTTCTTGGGTTGTTATTTTTCAGCGGACACGTGTGTTATCTCGCGCACAAAAGCATGCGCGTCTGTTTGAAGACACGTTTTGGAGTGGCGCTGAATTAGTGGGTCTCTATAAGCAGGTCGCAAATTCTCCGAACTTGATTGGGCTTGAAGCCGTATTTAAGGCGGGGTTTCAGGAGTTTACGCGTCTTCGTCAGGATGTTAGATCAGATCCCGATGCAGTGATGGAAGGCGTGCATCGTGCGATGCGCGTTGCGCGTGCCAAAGAAGAGGAGCGTCTTGAGGCTCATTTGCCGTTTCTTGCAACAGTTGGGTCCATCAGTCCGTATATCGGTCTGTTTGGAACTGTTTGGGGGATTATGAACTCATTTCGTGGTCTAGCAGCCGTCAAGCAAGCGACTCTAGCGACGGTTGCACCCGGTATCTCCGAGGCACTGGTGGCAACAGCCATTGGTCTGTTTGCTGCGATTCCTGCGGTGATTGCTTATAACCGCTTCAACGCAAAGGTCGATAGTCTTGCAATGACCTATGAGAATTTCTCTGATGAGTTCGCTGCAATTCTGCATCGCCGTGTACATCAGCGGGGTGAATGATGGCGCGTTTGTCGCGACGTAACCGGAAGCGCTTAGTCTCAGAGATTAACGTCGTTCCATATATTGACGTGATGTTGGTGTTGCTCGTGATTTTTATGGTGACGGCGCCGATGCTGACTCCGGGTGTACCGATTGAGTTACCTGAAGCGTCGACAGAGCCATTGCCGGTTGATACCGATGAAGAGCCATTAGTGATCTCAATGAATGGCAAAGGTGAGTTGTTCATCAATATCGGTGGTGATGGAGAAACTCCAGTCACGCTGGGTGTTGTTAAAGATCGGGTGATGAAGGTCTTGGCAGCAAAACCAGGGACTCCAGTGCAGCTTCGCGGAGACCAAGGTATAGATTATGGTAACGTTATGGAGGTTATGGCGGCACTTCAGGGTGTGGGTGTGACTTCAATTGGTCTTGTGGCGGAGACTCCCTGATGGATCGTCGGGGCGAGAATCTTGTTCGTCCCCTGATGCTTGCCATTGGCTTGCATATCATTTTGCTGTCTACTTTTTTTATCGCCTTGTCCCCTGAAGCAAAAACAATCACGCCCCCACCAGTTGTCGTAATTCAGGCCACAGAACTTACATTTGCTCCGTCTGCGGCTGCAGAGGCTCTAGCGAAGAAGAAACAGGCTGAGGAGCAAAAGCGTCAAGAAGAGCTAAGAAAGAAAGCAGAGGCAGAGGCGAAGAAGAAAGCAGAGGCTGAGGCGAAGAAGAAAGCAGAGGCTGAGGCGAAGAAGAAGTCTGAGGCCGAATTAAAAAAAGCCGAAGAAGACAGGAAGGCAGCGGCCGAAGCAGAACGTCAGAAAAAAGAGAAAGCGATAGAAGACGCCTTCAAGCAGGCTGAGGCGGAGGCGCGGGCACTCGAGGAATTAAAGAAAAAAGAGGAGGCAGAGCTAGCTTTGCTAAATGCATTGGCCTCTGAAAAAGCGGCTGCGAATGTGGCTGATGCCATTAAGACGAAAATTTCACGAGCGTGGAGAAGACCTCCTGGGTACAAAGGTGGGAATGAAGTCACTATGCGATTGTCTTTAGCATCAAATGGAGAACTAGTGGATGTTACGATTATTAGTAGCAGTGGTAGTGTAATGTTAGAAAATTCAGCTGTACGCGCTGTAAAAAGGGCAGCGCCTTACTCGGAAGTAAAGGAGTTTGACTCTAAGACTTTTGAAGAGAAATTTAGATCATTTACTGTGAAATTCAGACCGGAGATTAGGGAGTGATGCGACAGATTATTGCATTGGTTTTGGCTTTGATGGCGATACTGCCGGCGAAGGCTGAGCTTGTGATCGAGATTACGCGCGGCGTTGAGAACCCAATCAAGATTGCGGTAGTGCCATTTCGGGTCAAAAGCGCCGGAGCGTTTGATGTCGATCTCGCACGGTTAATTGAATCGAATCTCGAACGAAGCGGACAGTTTGTTCGAGTCAGTCGTGACACGATGCTGTCGCTCCCTGGTCCTGATGATCAGATCTTTTATCGTGATTGGCGAGCGATCGACTCCGAATATACGGTTGTTGGCTCAATAGAGCGTGATGCCCAAGGGTTACTCGTCCGCTATGGTCTTCATGATGTGTTTGGGGAGCGTGTCTTGTTTGCTGAGCGGATTCCTGGATCACAAGAATCACTACGTGATATTGGTCATTATATTTCCGACCGTATTTATGAGGCGTTGACTGGGGTTAAGGGGATTTTTTCTACCCGACTGATTTATGTGTCAGCTGAGCGGCGGTCTGAAAAAGATCAGACGTTCAAGTTGATTTTGTCGGATGCAGATGGTGGAAGACCGCGGACTATTTTCCAGTCATCTGAGCCGATTCTCTCACCAAAATGGTCGCCTGATGGCTCACGTGTGGCCTACATGAGTTTTCGGGGCAAGCGCGCCGGAATTTATGTCCAAACGCTGGAAACAGGTGAGGTGCAGAAAGTAACTGACTTTGAAGGGTTGAATAGTGCGCCCGCGTTTAGCCCAGATGGCCGTAAGCTTGTGTTGACCTTGTCACGTGACGGGAATCCGGAAATCTATATCGCAAACCTGCGGACAGGCGAGCTTGATCGCATGACCAACCATTTTGCGATTGACACGGAAGCCTCTTGGTCACCCGACGGTCGTTCAATATTATTTACATCAAGCCGTGGCGGAAAACCTCAGCTATATATGATGAATGTGGCGGATAAATCAGTAAAGCGCGTGACATTTGACGGCGACTACAATTCCAATGGGAGCTTCACACCCGATGGTGATAGTATTGTTTTTGTGCACCGGACGAATGAACGATTCCACATCGCGCGGATGAATTTGAAAACACGAGAGATTCGTATTCTGACGGAAACTGATTTAGACGAATCTCCGAGTGTCGCTCCAAACGGAACTATGTTAATTTATGCCACGTCAGACGGAGGAAGGGGCTTGTTGGGCCTTGTTTCAATGGACGGGAGGGTGCGAGTTCGGTTACCTTCCGTCAGTGAGAGTGTAAGGGAGCCTGCGTGGAGCCCTTTCTTTAATTAGAAAAGGAAACAATCGCGTTTTTATCGATGTCAAATAGGGGTGACGGAATGAGTATTTTAAAGCAGGCAAAGACTGTCGGGATCATTGCGATTTTAGCAGTGCTTGCGGGGTGTGCCGGTCAAGTTAATGAGTCAGTGCAGGGGCCTTCAAAGGTCGAGTCAGATGCCGAAAGAGCGGCACGAGAAGCACGGCAAGCCGAGTTTCTAGCTAAACAGGAAGCG
>RGHP01000211.1 GCA_010024125.1 Gammaproteobacteria bacterium
TGAATGCCTTGACCGGCTGTTCATGCTCTTCGATTGATTTCTGAATATTCTCGTGATCAGCTAGGCTTCGACTTCTGAATACCAGTGATTCGCGCATCACTTGATCGATTAAGGCAGCTAATCTTGGCGCGGACGCTATCTCATGAATCAGGGTGTGAAACGCGATGTTCAGATCGAAGTAATCAGAAAACTCACCCTTCGAGGCTGTGGTTTTCATGGCCAGATGCAGCTGCTCCAGCGAGTTATATTGGTCTGTGGTAATACGCTCTGTTGCGAGGGATGCCGCCCGAGCCTCCAGCATCTCGCGGATCTCAAAAATTTCCCTGACCTCTGATAGCTCTAGTTGACGCACCACTATTTGCCGGGCACTTATCTGTTCCAACAGTCCGACCGAGACGAGTTCACGTATCGCCTCTCTCACCGGTGCACGAGACATACCTAGTCGTTCTGCAAGGTCTCGCTCTGTGATTTTAGCGCCGGCTGCGAGTGAACCCTTTAAGATTAGTTCCTCGGTTTTCTTTCGGGCTTTATTGCTCAGCGACTCAGACATTGGTTTCAGTTCTTATTGTCAATTTTGGTATACCTTACAACTTTCTTTTGAGTAATTTCTACAGATTATTTATAAATTTTTATTTTTTGGTATTGCAAAAATGCATATAGCAAATGTATAAACGAATCATCTTTCGTTGTTGTGAGGGAATCCGATTCGCTCAGATGGAAGTATCGTGTCTATAAAAATAAAGAGGACTAAAACATGTTGAAAAAAATCGCTGTGGCCGCTCTCGGCCTAACGTTGGTGGCCGGCTCAGCTCAAGCCGCTGATAAAATGAGAATCTCTCTCCAACTACCGCTCAAAAGCCACCTGGGGCAGAACCTCCTTGTCTTTGAAAAGGAAGTAGAGGCGCGGACGAAGGGAGCCATCGACGTAGAGATTTACGACAGTGCTCAACTATACAAAGACAAAGAAGTTCCTGCGGCGGTGGGCTCCGGGGCGATTGAGGCGGGTGTCGCTTCATTGACTCGGTACGTTGGCGACGCCCCAGTAGTCGATGTCTTCTACATGCCATTCCTGCTGAATTCGGAAGAGAAAGTCCGGGCGGCGGTCGCTGAGGGTAGTGTTGTCAGAACAACAATTGAAAATGAAGTTGCAAAGACAGGTGGTCAGATCCTGTACTGGCAGGCCTATGGTGGAGCCGTACTGTTATCGAAGGGAGGCCCAATCAGAACCCCTGCAGACATGAAAGGTAAGAAGGCTCGTGTGTTCGGAAAAACACTCGGTGATTTTGTTACAGCAGCTGGTGGTGCGCCGACCTTGATTTCTGGATCAGAGCAATACCTAGCATACCAACGGGGCACGGTAGACATCGGCATGACCGGTGTGTCAGGCGTGAAGTCACGCAAGCTTTGGGAAGTCATGGACACGATCACGGTAACTAACCACGCGGACATTGAGTTCGTCGTGGTCGTTAACACGAAGTGGTGGAACGGTCTCTCGAAGGAAACACAGGGTCACATCCGTGCCGCAGCTAACGTGGCGCAGGAAAGTGTACGTGACGCCATGACTCAAATTGAGGCGGACGCATATGCAGCAGCTAAAGCTAATGGAATGAAAGTGGTTGAGCTTTCAGACAAAGAGCTTGACGCGTGGAAGGCGGTATCAAAGCCGGTATATGACTCGTACCTAAAAGCGACAGGTGACTTAGGTAAGAAGATCCTAGACGCGGCAAGTAAGTAGATCATTTGCTCCAGAGCAGCCCTCACCCTGAGGGCTGCATTTAGGTCGGTAATCTCATGATGCGATTGATTAACCAAATCTCGGTTTGGGCGGGTTTATTCGGCGCAACGCTCTTAGCCGTTACCGGAGCGTTTCTAACGTACGAAGTTGTGGCTCGATATTTCTTTATTAAGCCGACGACTTGGGCGGCTGAAATCAGCCAGCTCTGCCTCATCTGGGGATGTTTACTGGCGATGGCGTGGGTCTTAACGCTGCGCCAGCACATCACGGTGAATGCGCTGACGAGCCTGTTGCCTCGGACAGCGCAGAAATTTTGTGTGGGTCTCTCTTTGGTCGGCATTGTTTTATTTTCAATCGTGATAGTCGTTTGGGGCTGGGATATTTTTCATGAAAGCTGGGTGCGTGGTAGAACGACCGGGTCACTCTTGGATCTACCTAGCTGGGTTGCAGAACTTCCGGTTCCGCTGGGGTTCTTGTTGCTAGCCGCGCAGGCGAGTTGCGAACTAGTCATGCTTCGGAGAAACGACACGGTGAGTTTGGGAGGTAGCCACGAATGACGATTCTCCTAATCATCGTCTGTCTATTCAGCCTCCTGTTGGTAGGTGTTCCGGTCGCCTTTGCGCTCGGTGGAATCGGGCTCGGTATGTTGTTTTTCGGCGGGTTCTCTCCGCTGATGGCACCTCAGGCCATTCTGTCAACACTGGATGGTTTCATACTTTTAGCTGTCCCTCTGTTTCTCTTGATGTCGAACGTTTTGTTGAAGGGCGGTGTTGGGCGCGACCTTTTTGGTGTGACACGAGCGACGCGAGTAACGCCCCCGTGGCATCCGATGTGGCAGCCGTGAAGCGCTGTGCGTCACTCAAACGGGTATCAACGCGGTTTCTTCCTGTTTGCCATCTTTATTCAACCTTTTTACAGCGAGCATACGATCAAATCATTCATGATGTAGCCCTACAAAAGCTGCCTGTAATTTTTGCCATAGATCGAGCGGGAAT
>RGHP01000212.1 GCA_010024125.1 Gammaproteobacteria bacterium
TGGCGGATATTTGTGGCATACAGGGTCGATGCCTGTGCAGCCATGCGGCTTGGGAAATCGGTGTAGCCAATAATTGTCACACCGTTATCTGTGACAACTTTTTCGTCGGCAACCGTGAGCTTACAGTTACCACCTTTTTCTGCCGCCAGATCCACAATCACGGATCCAGGCTTCATCGCGGCAACCATTTCCTTAGTCCAAAGCTCTGGAGCTTCACGATTCGGTATCAGAGCTGTTGTGATCACGATGTCGACGTCAGGAGCTTGCTCCAGAAACAAAGCCAACTGCTTCTCACGGAACTCTGGGCTCGACGGGGCAGCGTAGCCACCGGTCGCGGCGCCATCCTGATTATCTTCGAAATCCAAAAACAGGAATTCCGCACCCATCGACTCAATCTGTTCAGCGACCTCAGGACGGACGTCAAACGCACGAACAATCGCACCTAAAGATTGCGCCGTACCAATCGCGGCGAGACCCGCAACTCCGGCACCAACTACGAGAACCTTTGCGGGCGGCACTTTACCAGCCGCGGTCACCTGGCCTGTAAAGAAGCGACCGAAATTGTTACCTGCCTCAATGACTGCTCGATAACCAGCGATGTTCGCCATCGATGACAACGCATCCATCTTCTGCGCTCTCGAGATCCGAGGAACCATTTCCATGGCAATCACGTTCGCTTCTTGTGATTTCGCGAGCTCTAGAAGGGTTTCATTTCCGGCTGGGTTGAAGAAACCGACAAGTGTCTGGCCTTTCTTCAGGCGCTTGATTTCATCTTCGAGAGGTGGCCGTACCTTAGCCACAACATCCACCGTATCAAATAAAGCGTCAGCTGAATCGACAACCGTGACACCTGCGGCCTGGTAATCTTGGTCCGAAAAACGTGCAAGTTGCCCCGCACCGCTCTCAATAAAGCACTCATACCCGAGTTTCTGCAACTGCGTCGCAGAGTCTGGCGTCATGGCAACGCGCGCCTCTCCCGGCAATACTTCTTTTGGGGATCCGATACGCATCGACTGACTCCCTTTAGGTCTCTATTCGAATTAAAAGCAAATGGCGGAGACGGAGGGATTCGAACCCTCGATAGGGCTACAAACCCTATACTCCCTTAGCAGGGGAGCGCCTTCAGCCACTCGGCCACGTCTCCAGAAGGGCGCGATTCTAACACGTCTCGCTCAGTTGTTAAGTTTTATGGCTACGGAGTAGTCCACCATTGCCATAACGTGAACAAAATTGGGATCAATGTTGCTGTTGCCAGTCCATTTAGACCGATAGCTAGGGACGCGAATGCGCCAGCATTTTTATTAATCTGTATAGCGCGCGCCGTCCCAATCCCGTGGGCAGCAACACCCATCGCAAAACCTCGAGCATCCCAAGACGTGATGCGGGCCGCGTTCAACACATACGGTCCGATCATGGCACCGATTATACCAGTCATGATGACGCACACTGCTGTCAACGATGGGAGACCACCGATACGCTCCGCGATACCCATCGCAATGGGAGTCGTTACGCTCTTCGGCGCTAACGACAGCACCGTTTTCTCTGAGGCTTGCAAGATCTCCGCGATAAACACCGCAGAAATAGCCGCCGTCGCTGATCCAATGATCAGGCTTATAGCAATCGCACCAAATCCTTTCCGCATGGTTTTAAGCAATCGAGCCACAGGTATCGCTAACGCAACAGTAGCCGGGCCCAGTAAAAAATGAACGAACTGGGCGCCCTCAAAATAGGTCCAGTAATCAATGCCGGTCATGGTGATCCCAACCGTAATCAAGACCACCGCAATCAACACAGGGTTTAAGATCGGCATCCGGCCCGATTTTTGATACAGCCAGTCACCAACCAAGTAAGCAACAAGTGTAATTGTCAGAGCGGTTAGCGGGCTTGCTGAGAGGTATACCCACACCTGACCAAAATCAGGAGTCATCACTCACCCCACGATGCAGTCGCTGAAGCACCCATCCGGTGACCAACACAGTGATAGCTGTTGAACCAATTAAAGAGCCGATGATCGCCTGCCACTCGTTCCCTAAAACTGAGAGATGGGCAACCACTCCCACTCCCGCCGGAACGAACAGCAACGACAGATGCGACAAAATTCCTTCAGCTGTGGACTCTAGATTTTCAGGGATGGATTGCCTGTACAGGAGGACTACTAACAACAGGCTCATTCCAATCACAGGACCCGGAATCGCTAGATCAAACGCTCTTGCGATAACCTCACCGACCAATTGACAGAATAGCAACTGGGTTAATGCAACCAACATTAGAAATCACCCCACGTACCAACTGGAAACCTGACAGCTAGGCAATGATGATCTCCTGCTATCCTGGTGATCACAAGCAAAACCAATTTAGGGTTGCAATTTGTGTCGAGATCATTAGTATTCACGCCCTTGACGCGCTCGTAGCTCAGCTGGATAGAGTACCTGGCTACGAACCAGGCGGTCAGAGGTTCGAATCCTCTCGAGCGCGCCATTTTCTTTATTCTAATCAATTATTTACAAAAAATCGCAGGTCCAATTTTAATTTTGGCTATGGTTCTGCCGTGTTTTTGCCGAGTGCCGGCTTCATGAGTGACTGCCTGGCTCATAACTAGGCGGTCAGTAAAGTTTTAATCTAGCCCAGTTAGATCCTTACCAGCGAGTTCGCTGAGACTTTTCTAAAACTGGGTCAATAACTAAAGCTTCGCCACCTTTTCTACTTGCTACTACATAGGTGTATGTAGAG
>RGHP01000213.1 GCA_010024125.1 Gammaproteobacteria bacterium
CTGCATGACCGATAGTGAACCAGTACCGTGAGGGAAAGGTGAAAAGAACGCCGAGACGGCGAGTGAAATAGTACCTGAAACCGTGTGCTTACAAGCGGTCGGAGGTCCTTCGGGACTGACGGCGTGCCTTTTGTATAATGAGCCTACGAGTTACTCCTGTTGTGCGAGGTTAAGCCCTTACGGGGTGGAGCCGTAGCGAAAGCGAGTCTGAATAGGGCGCGCAGTACGACGGGGTAGACGCGAAACCAAGTGATCTATCCATGGCCAGGGTGAAGTGGCGGTAAAACGCCATGGAGGCCCGAACCGGTTGACGTTGAAAAGTCTTCGGATGAGCTGTGGATAGGGGTGAAAGGCCAATCAAACTTGGAGATAGCTCGTACTCCCCGAAATATATTTAGGTATAGCGTCTGGTTTTGTCTGCCCGGAGGTAGAGCACTGATTAGGCTAGGGGGCTTCACCGCCTACCAACCCTAGACAAACTCCGAATACCGGGCCAGAGTCGCCAGGCAGTCAGTCCTAGGGTGATAACGTCCTAGGGCGAGAGGGGAACAACCCAGACCACCAGCTAAGGTCCCTAAATGATGGCTAAGTTGATCAAAGAAAGTTGAGTTGCTCAGACAACTAGGAGGTTGGCTTAGAAGCAGCCATTCCTTTAAAGAGTGCGTAATAGCTCACTAGTCAAGCGACTCGGCGTCGATAATAATCGGGCATAAGTCATCTGCCGAAGCTGTGGGATAGAGATATCGGTAGGGGAGCATTCCAGTCAGCGCTGAAGGAGTCCTGTGAGGGGCTTTGGAGCGGTTGGAAGCGAAACTGTAGGCATGAGTAACGATAAGATAGGTGAAAAACCTATCCACCGTAAACCCAAGGGTTCCTGATCAACGCTAATCGGATCAGGGTTAGTCGAGACCTAAGGTGTACCCGGTGAGGCCGGGGAAGCTGATGGCAAAGCGGTTAAATATTCCGCTACCCTAGCAAACGCTAGGCTAAGGCGTGACGCAGAAGTGACACTCCCGCGTGCCGACGAATGCACGTTAAAGGGCGTAGGCTAGAGAGTAGGCAAATCCGCTCTCTGCGAGGCTGAACCCCGACAGTACCCGGAGTCTTCGGATGAAGGGATAGTGGAGGTAATCCTGCTGCCAAGAAAAGCGTCGTAGTTTGTTTGTTAGGCTCGTACCCCAAACCGACACAGGTGGGTGAGGAGAGTATCCTCAGGTGCTCGAGTGAATCATGGCTAAGGAACTAGGCAAATTAGATCCGTAACTTCGGGAGAAGGATCCCCCTCCTTGTGAGGGGCGCAGTGAAAAGGCCCAAGCGACTGTTTACCAAAAACACATGTCTCTGCTAAGCCGTAAGGCGATGTATAGGGACTGACACCTGCCCGGTGCCGGAAGGTTAAGGAAGGGGGTTAGCTTCGGCGAAGCTCTTGACTGAAGCCCCGGTAAACGGCGGCCGTAACTATAACGGTCCTAAGGTAGCGAAATTCCTTGTCGGGTAAGTTCCCCCCGTGAACCTTTACTACAACTTTACATTGGCTTTAGCTGTAGCATGTGTAGGATAGGCGGGAGGCTGAGAAGGGACGTCGCCAGGCGTTTTGGAGCCACCCTTGAAATACCGCCCTTGCTACAGGTGAAGTCTAACCCGTAACCGGGAACAGTGTATGGTGGGTAGTTTGACTGGGGCGGTCGCCTCCTAAAGAGTAACGGAGGCTCCCAAAGGTACCCTCAGCACGGTTGGCAATCGTGCGTAGAGTGTAAAAGCATAAGGGTGCTTGACTGCGAGACATACAGGTCGAGCAGGCACGAAAGTGGGGTTTAGTGATCCGGTGGCACCGCATGGAAGGGCCATCGCTCAAAGGATAAAAGGTACTCCGGGGATAACAGGCTTATCTCCCCCAAGAGTTCATATCGACGGGGAGGTTTGGCACCTCGATGTCGGCTCATCGCATCCTGGGGCTGGAGAAGGTCCCAAGGGTTTGGCTGTTCGCCAATTAAAGCGGTACGCGAGCTGGGTTCAGAACGTCGTGAGACAGTTCGGTCTCTATCTGCTGTGGGCGTAGGAATATTGAGGAGGGCTGCTCCTAGTACGAGAGGACCGGAGTGGACGCACCGCTAGTGCACCTGTTGTGTGGTCGCATGCATCGCAGGGTAGCTATGTGCGGAAGTGATAAGCCGCTGAAGGCATCTAAGCGCGAAGCACGCTCCAAGATAAGTATTCCCTATGAGCCTCCTGGAAGACGACCAGGTTGATAGGCGGTAAGTGTACGCATGGTAACATGTTTAGCTGAGCCGTACTAATCAGGCCACTGGCTTTATTTATAGGGCTTGCACCGCTCAAATTACGCGGTTTACATTCGATCTACTTGCGCGCCTAGCGCGTCCCCTTCCTAGGGGCATTATGACAAAGAATTCACCAATCCATTGACTTTGTGAGGTGGCTATGGCACAGGGGTTCCACCCGTTCCCATCCCGAACACGGCCGTTAAGCCCTGTAGCGCCGATGGTACTGCACTGCGGTAGAGTAGGTCGCCGCCTCCTCCTTTTTTAAGCCTCCCGTTGCCCAGCAACCGGAGGCTTTTTTTATGACCGGATTTTAATGGTGCAATGCTTTCTGAATCCGTACATTTGAACATGTGTAATATTCGAAAGTCACTCTTTCTTCTACAACTCATTATTTGGCCCTTACTGGTTAATGCGCAGTATATCGATGACTGGCGGGTTTATTCATCC
>RGHP01000214.1 GCA_010024125.1 Gammaproteobacteria bacterium
GTCGCGGCCTGTGTCGGGCTCGCGGTCGGCTCGATCCTGATCCGTGGCGACGAAAAACGAGGGGCGACCGATGTCGAGTGACTCGTCTCTCCTGATCGAGATCCTTGCGGTCATCGCGTTCAGTACGTTGTTTTCGCTCGGCGGTGGGAATGGCCAGCTTGCGATTATTCAGGACCACTGGGTAGACCCCGGCCTCTTGAGTCCAGCACTTTTCGCGTGGGCCTACGCGATCGGAAACTTCGTTCCTGGCCCGAAGTGTAGCTTCGTAGCGGGCATCGGTTATTTCTTGGCTGGTTTTCCCGGCGCTATAGCTTGCCTGATCGGTATCTCCATCCCGACCGTTTTTGGTGCGTCTTTGGCCGCACACTGGCACGATAACCTGAAACAATACGTTGCTTTATTCATGCCGGCGTCCGGATTCGTCATCGCCGGGATGATGTTGACCGCGGGCACAGGGCTCGCTCGGAATATTTCTATTGATCCACTGGAGTATGTGTTGGTTGGGTTAGTCGTATTAGGGGTATGGCTCAAGCGGTGGGACCCCGGTGTTGTCGTCCTGGGATCCGCTGGGTTGGGTGTGTTGGTCTATGTCTCAAGCTGAAGGCCCCAGGCGTTGCTGTGCATCCAAGATTTTACGGAGAGATAGGATCGATATGAGTGACCTCAATCTGTTTCGATTACTCTTGATCTATAACAAAACAAAACGAGAGATCAACAGTCATGAGTGAAGGTAGTTACCAGGTTTTCAAATACGAGAAGCCATCCGATATGCCGGGTGGGAAGGCGATCGTTCAGCTCGCTGGCAGCGACATTATTCGCGGACGAGTGCAAGTCGTGCGCGAGGGTGGTGAGAACAATCTCCATTCGCATCGCGGCATGGATGGTTTCTGGATGGTGCTTGCCGGTCGGGTGAGATTTTACGGTCCGGGCGACGTCGTGATCGGTGAGTTTGGGAAGCACGAAGGGATACTGATCCCACGCGGTGAGCAGTATTGGTTCGAGAGCGCCTCGGATGATGAGGAGCTGGAGATACTCCAGATGGCCGCATTCGAGAAAGGCACCAAGGTTGAGAGGGTTGACGCTGAGGCTCAGAAGCTAAAGGTCGGTTCGGTAGAGGTCAGAGAGGTGACCGAGACGCGCTGACAATCGGAGCGATAAAGGAGGCAGTGAATGGAGATCAAGTTGGCGATTGATCGGTACGACCGGCACTTTCCGTTTTTCGATGGGTCCCTGTCTCACTCATTTAACTTCGATATTAGACCGTTCCAGGTCGGGCAGAGTGCCATTCTGCAGCACGGTACCGACCGTCATGAGCTGTTCCTCGACGGTCAGTTTGACGTCGCCGAGTTTTCGATGTCATCGTTTCTCGCCGCCAAGACCAGGGGTTACCCGATCGTTGGGATACCGGTGTTCCCGAGACGGTTATTCAGCACCAGCCAGATGTGGGTCAGACAAGACTCAGATATGACTGAGCCCGCACACTTGGTCGGTAAAAACGAGTGCTTTTCAGACAACGTTGTCGCTGCTCGCCAAGGGTGACCTGGAGTTCCACTATAAGGTCCCATGGCGCTCTATTAACTGGAAACTGACGACCAAGGAGAAAATCCCGCTCGAGCACGGTCCAGACGTGAGCGTCGAGTTTATCGGGGACCGTGATCGTTTGGGTGACCGGCTGAAGGCTGGTGAGATCGACGCATTCTTCTTGCCGCACCCGCCCGCCAACGTGATGAGCGGAGAGATCCCCGCGAGACGCCTGTTCCTTGACCCCGAGTCCGAGGAGAAGCGTTACTTTGACGAGGTCGGGTCGTTCCCGATCATGCACGTCATAGCGATCCAAGAGTCACTGGTGAACGAGAACCCCGACCTACCGTCGCAGCTCATGGAGATCTTCCACTCCGCGTTTGATATCGCTGAGGGCTACTACGCCGACCCGAACTGGTCGATGCTACCTGGTGTCCGCCACCAGTTTGAGCGGGACCGTGAGCGGTTCATGGGCAGGGCCTGGCCACGCGGCTTTGCAGCGAACCGCTCAAATATAGATAGGCTGATGCGTTACGCGGTGGATCAGGGTATCGGTGCAGAATACCTCCCACCTGAGGCGCTCTTTGCTGAATCTACCTTGGAGAGCTAGCTATGAAACTGATCAATAACGAGGAAGTCAGCAAGGTTCTCACGATGGCAGACTGTATCCGCGTCCAGGAGGAGGCGTTTCGGGGTCTCGCCGAGTATGGCGCGGTGCATCGCCCGAGGGTCGACCTGTACTACCCGGCCGAGGACGCTGATAGCTATTTCCGCTGGGGTTCGATGGAGGGCGCGAGCTCGCATTACTTCGCGATCCGTATGAAGTCAGACATCGTCAGCTGGCCCAGGACCGATGACGGTGGGTGGACCGAGGAAAAGCACTGTATCGAGCCCGGTACCTACTGCGGATTGATATTTTTATTGTCCACCAAGAACGGCGAGCCATTGGCGCTGATCAATGATGGGATCTTACAACACTTCCGGGTCGGTGGCGGCGCGGGTATTGGCGCCAAGTACCTTTCCCGGGAAGACTCAGAGGTCGTCGGTCTGATTGGTTCAGGCGGCATGGCGAGAACCTTCTTGGAGGCATTCTGTTGCGTGAGACCGATCAAAGAGTGCCGGGTTTACAGCCCAACGACCGGCCATAAAGAGGCCTTCGCGGAGGAGATGTCCGCCAGGCTCGGTATCGACGTGATACCCGTGTCTGG
>RGHP01000215.1 GCA_010024125.1 Gammaproteobacteria bacterium
TATTAAAGCTCGTTTCATTTTTAACTCCTGTTTTTATCCCCTCTGCCTACGACAACATATCGGGATTATTGTTATGATTTTGACAATATGTATAGCAATCCTTTGACTATATTACCACCATCATCAGTAGAACCCTTGAAAGTAAATGTCCCACCACTTTCAGAGATTTGGAAACCACTATGAACGAAGAACAAGAAGAACTGTTTGGTCAGTACATTGCTGAGTTTGCGCTCGAGAATGATTTAAAACTCGATGACGACGACATCATGAAAGCGATCGAGCTATTTGACGAGTGCACGCATCGCTGGCAGTCAGACTCAAACGCTTCGATCCAAGATATGGCAAAAGATCTTGATTTTGACGAAATGGATGACGAGATCATTGAGATGGTCAGCGTGGTTTGGAAGAAGATCTACGCCAACTAAGGTTATTATTCCAACTGAATCTAAACGGGTGGAAACGCCTAGCGGGCTTGCGTCAGCGGCCGATAGTTAGTTCGACTTCCCATGCCCTTCCATCGCAAATTTCGCTCGTAGAATCTTCACCAGAAGCTCATCACGGTATCGCTTCATCGCATCGAGATCTTGATCATCTTTGGGCAATTGATTTCGAACCATTTCCATCGTTTTTGCATCAAATTCAACATGACCTGCTGATGACCACCAACTCTGAAACGAAGGCCCTAAATGCTCAATAAAACCCTCAAGACCACTGTCTCCTGCTGCTAGAGAAAATAATTGATTTGGCCCGTATATTGACCACCGAATTCCGGGGCCATTGGCAATTGCTTTATCGATATCTGATAACGAAGCCACCCCCTCCTGCGCCAAATGTAAAGCTTCCTGCCAAACAACCGCTTGAATGCGGTTAGCAATATGTCCGGGCACACTTTTCTTGAGTTCAACAGGTACCTTCCCGAGTGATTCATAAAATGTCAGAACCCGCTTCATGACTAGAGGATCAGTCCTGTCATTCCCAAGTAACTCAATCAACGGAATTAAATGCGGCGGATTAAATGGATGTGCAATCACGATACGACCTGCATCGCTCAACCCAGCTTGTAGCTCTTCAAGTGTGATCCCTGACGTCGAAGATAAAATTAGCGCTTCAGGCTCCAAATGAGGCTCAATTTCGGAAAATAACTGATGCTTTAAATTTGTCTTCTCAGGGGCGTTTTCTTGGATGAACTGAGCGTCCTCGACTGCACCGATCGCACTTCGAGAAAATCGGAACTGTTCGGTAGAACCTGCAAACTGATAACCAAGGCTCTCTAAGGCCGGTCTCGATGCCTCAACAAATGCAATGATTCGCTCTTCCGCCGCAGGGTCTGGGTCATAGGCGACGACCCGATGACCTGCAGCTAAAAAAAGTGCACACCAACTTTGCCCAATGGTCCCTGATCCTAAAACTGCGATATTCATGAACAAGACTCCATATTAGACTAAAGTTTAATAAACCTCAGTGATGCGTGATTTATTGAATGAAACGAGTTCTGAGCTCTGAGTCTGCCGAACAACCATCCCACCTCAATGAGGCGGTCAGACTATGCGGAAACCCGCATCGTATAAAGGTTTTCACATACCTTATCCAACTATTGGTGTTCGTTCGTCAAAATCATGCTTTCTGATTTAGGATGGTACTGAGTTTGCGAGCCAGATAATTGAAATCGTTAGAGACTCGCGTTTTCCAGTTGTAAACTACAGGAATCGTTGCTCAAACCGACTCTGTTCTGTACATTCTTCGGAAAAACCGTCTATACCATAGGGACACAGATGTATTTAAAGCGCCTGACGGCTCAAGTAACAGCGATCGCGATTGGATGCGCTTCGACCGCTATTTATGCCGATGCGAACTACACCCAGCGCGCAAAAGAACAAGCTGAGCGAGCTGCAGCAGCTGCCGCAATCGCGGCCGACCAAGTCGAAGCTGCACGTGTAGCTGAGCCTGCAACTTCATCACAGGGTGCAGAGACCAATGTGGCTCCTGCAGGAAACAACCCAAGTGCACAAACTTCGACGAGCGCTCGATCTTCAACACCAGCACAAACAGCTCAAACAGATTCCGTTAGAACTGACGCTAAGCAAAGCAACACCGGTGGTAACGGTCCGATGGAAGATCAGCCGCTTGTTATCGACGTATCAAACTTATATGACGAAGATGGCTTAGGCGACTTGACCATGCAGTGGCAAGTACAGCTTCCAAGCGGTGGTTGGCAGACAATCGACGGTGCCACTTCACAGTCATTTACACCACGCCAGAACCATGTTGGCCGAGCTCTTCGTGTGGTTATCCAGTATGTCGATGGTGAGGGTACGTTGGAAGTCATCGAAACAGCACCTACAGGTGCCGTCCAAAATTCAAATGATCTCCCTCAAGGGCTCCCAATCATCAGCGGATCATCGGTCGAAGACAACACGATCAAGATTGATGTGTCAGGGATTTCTGATGAAGACGGTGTGGGGCAGTTTACCTACCAGTGGGAACGTTCATCCGACGCAGCCCGTTGGACTCCGTACCAGACAAACTCATCAAACCCAGCATTGCTTCGCTTGAATCAGCCAGAGGTTGGTTTCGCGTATCGCGCAATCGTTTCCTACGTTGATGGATTCGGAACAACAGAGACCTTAGTGACCCCTGCAACGAACATGGTTCAGAACATCGACGATCCAGTCGAAGGTGAGGTCATGGTTGTCGGACAAGCCAAGAAGGGACAACGTTTGCAAATCGAT
>RGHP01000216.1 GCA_010024125.1 Gammaproteobacteria bacterium
GAATCACGCCACCAGTGCAAAGCAACCTAGCCCAAAGTCTAAGAATAAAATGCGACAACGAAATCCATTGATTCAAGGCCAACAATGACCCTAGCAAAAAAATGGGGGAGATAAACTATCCAAAAGAACTACATAACTTGTGCGGCGCATTAATCAGAGCAACGAGATTTTCGGGAGATCGTTACCAGCGTCCTGCGGGACACACTGCAGGGTGTATCTCATGTCGAACGACGCAGCCATCTCAAAGGCCGCGTCGTTGCACTCCGCGAGCGTCTCAAACTTCATACCGGTCTCGACTGGTTCAAAGCTTCCGGAAACAAAGTAGACCAGAACGTAGATTAGTTTCATGATTAAAGACTAAACCTTGAAACCTGCCTCCCGCTAGAGTTTTGTGCTAATCATTTAACTTCTGAGGCGGTAGCCGGTCTTGAAGATATACCAAATGAATCCGAGAAAAACCGACGCGAAAGCAAGCACGGCGGAAACTGACAACTCGATCGACACCTCGGCGATCCCAAAGAAAGCCCACCGAAAACCAGAGATTAGGTACATCGCTGGGTTGAACAGGCTCACTGTCTGCCACGCACTTGGCAACATATCAATCGAATAAAAACTGCCGCCAAGAAAGACTAGGGGCGTAATAACCAGCGTAGGAACGAAATTAAGCTGCTCAAAGTTTCTGGCCCAGAGACCCAATATAAAACCGAGGAGCGAGAACGAGACGGCTGTCATCACCAAAAAAATAACCATGAAAACCGGGTAACGTATCTCCAGAGAAACAAATAAAAAAGAAACCATCAGAATAATCAGGCCGACCACAATCGATTTCGTCGCGGCGGCACCGACGTATCCCGCAACCATCTCAAGAGGCGAAATCGGTGCCGATAGATGCTCATAAATTGTTCCCAGGAACTTCGGAAAGTAGATGCCAAAAGACGCGTTCGCAACCGACTGGGTCATCACGGTTAACATAATCAGCCCAGGTACTATAAAAGCCCCGTAGGAGACGTCACTAATCGGTAACATCCTGTTCCCGATCGCGGACCCGAACACGACAAAGTAGAGAACGGTCGATATTACGGGCGACGCGAACGACTGAAGCGGCGTCCTAAATGTTCGGGCCATCTCAAACTTATAAATCGCTCTGATTGCGTAAAGGTTCATGGTGTGTTCTCCGTGACAATCTCCACAAAGATATCCTCAAGAGAACTCTCCTCCGTACGAATGTTATCGACCTGGATACCCTTCTCACTCAGGGCGTTGAGTATCAGCAATATTTTCGCTCTATCAAGCCCGTCTGAATAATTGTAAAACAGTGTTTTGCTGTCCTCAGATAAAATCAATCCTAGATCAGACAGGCCGTCTGACAGTTTGGGCAGTGGTTGGTTTAAGTCGATCGACAGCTTCTTCTTGCCCAGACGTTTCATTAAGAGAGTCTTGTCCTCAACCACTAAAATCTTACCCTTGTTGATCACGGCAATCCGGTCCGCGATCTCCTCAGCCTCCTCGATGTAGTGCGTGGTCAGAACAACCGTCACGCCGCCCTTGCTCAGAGCTTTCACAAGCACCCACATGTCTCGGCGCAGGTCGACATCCACCCCGGCGGTAGGCTCGTCGAGAAACAAAATCTTAGGCTCATGGCTCAACGCTTTCGCGATCAGTACACGACGCTTCATGCCACCGGACAGCTCTCTGATCGGCGAGTTCCGCTTCTCCCACAGAGACAGTTGCGTGAGAATCTTCTCGATGTAGCGAGGGTCTGGAGAACGGCCGAACAACCCTCGTGACAAATTGACCGTCCCCCAAACCGTCTCAAACGGCTCCAGCGTCAGCTCTTGAGGCACCAGACCGATCATCGAGCGGGTCTCACGGTAGTTCTTTTCTATGTCGAGGCCGTCGACGAGGACCGTCCCGTCCGTGATCGTTGTGAGGCCACAAATCAAAGATATTAGAGAGGTCTTCCCGGCACCGTTTGGGCCCAGAAGAGCGATGATTTCACCTTCAAGGATCTCAAAAGAAAGTCGCTCCAGAAAGAAAGTCGCTCCAGAGCGAGCTTCCCTCCCGCGTATTCTTTCGTTACGTGCCGCACTTCTACGATCGGTCTCATAAGGCGATGACTCCCCGCTCGGTGAGATAACAAAGTAACTGAGGCTCGATACGCAATGAAGGTCAAAATAAATCTGACAACCAAGCGATCGGAGACTAGTTTGAGCTTACCTGATCCGTCAAGAAAATGGCCAAAAGGGAAATGGTGGAGCTAGGCGGGATCGAACCGCCGACCTCTACAATGCCATTGTAGCGCTCTCCCAGCTGAGCTATAGCCCCATTTCAAGTGGACGCGAAGGTTAGTTCGCATCCTTGGCGGTGTCAATGGATTGGAGTGCTTCTTGGTAACTCTTCTCCAAACGTTTCAAACCCTTCTTAGAAACACCACCTGCCGCTTCTAGGCCTGCTCTAACTCGCGCTCGAGTTCGATTAGGTCCCAAAAGTACTGCCAGATCAAATGCACTAATCGCTTGACGAGTGCCACTCAGAACCAGAAATACCAATGGCATGACATCTTTGAGTTTTAAACCAAGCGAGTCAGCGACCCAACGAATTTCTGCCTCTACCGCATCTCTCGTCCATGTCGAGACGCTCTCCAAGCGCCAGATTAGGTATTGCAACACATTCGCTACAACATCGATCTCCAAACCCAAT